>JAGHZG010000280.1 GCA_017743275.1 Chloroflexota bacterium
CCGTCCGCCGGACCCCTTCCAGGGGGCCCGGCGGACGGAGATGTCGCTTCAGCAGAAGCAGTACCTGGCCCGGGGGATGCGAGAAGGCGGGTACAACTACCTGGGAATCGTGATGGCGAACCGGGCCGGGAGCGATGACCGGCGGGATATTTTCCTCTCCCAGGAGCGGGTGGCGACCCTGCTCTCCATGGTCGCCAGCCAGGAATACTACACGGAACACTACCAGGCCGGCGTCGGCTTGCCCGCGGTAATGAGCGGCAGTACGGGGGACAGCGCCAGCGCCGGGTACGGGGCCGGTCGGTCGGAGAGCGTCCAGGATGTCGTGGGGCGCGTGGTGGGTCAGGCCCACACCGAAAGCCGGATGGAATCCAGTTCCTGGGCCAGGTCCCACACCACCGGCGAAGCCTGGGGCACGGCGGACTCTTCCGGAAGCACCTGGAGCCACACCGTGTCCCACACCACCGGAATCGCCGACGGGACGTCCCACGTCAGGAGCGAGGCGTGGGGGACCGCCGTTACCAGCGGTTCGAGCACGTCTTCGGGGAGTTCGTGGAGCAGTTCCACCTCGTTCACCCAGGGCGCTTCAATGTCCCACAACGTGGGCGGGAGTGTGGGGCTATGGGGAACCGGGCTCAACGAATCATACGGATTGACCCAGAGTGTTGCCCGTACGGATGCGTTCTCGGCGGGCGGATTCTCGTCGTCCTCTTCGTTCTCGTCTCATACCGACAGCCACTCCTGGGGGGTGGCCGACGGCACTTTCCACACGGTCAGTTCGGCCACGACGGTAGCCGACAGTTCGGGTGGGTTCTCCTCGCATACCAAATTCCATTCCACTTCGGTTGCGGATACCACGATGGTAGGCGGCTCGCGGGCAACCGGCCAGGCCAACACCACCTCTACCGCACAGTCCACCGCCCACGCGCAGGGGACGGCGACCAACGTGGCACGGGGGCAATCGCTGGCCGTCTTCCAGGGGGCCGGGGTGGCCGTTGGGGTTGTTCCCCACGTTTCCATCGGGAAGTCATACCAGGGCGTCAACCGCAGAGCAACGATGATCGCCAATCCGCTCCGGCAGATGGAGCGGATGCTGGACATCATCGGAGTGGAGGGCGGGTTCTACGTTGACCACTATTTCCTGTGCGACTCGCCGGAGGCGTATCGGGCGCTGGAAGCCCTTATCCCCCAGGCATACCACGGGACCGAAGATGTCGTTGTCGGGGTGCGGTGTCGGCAACTATCGCCGGAGGAGCAGGCGTACATCCGGAAGCACGCCTTCACGTTCACGCCGTCTAACCGGCCAGAAGACAACCCGTGGGCGCTGGAACCGTGGAAGGACACCACGCTGATGACGATCTACCAGGCGGCGGCCTACATCGCCCCTGCCCCGTTTGAGGAAGGGGTGGCCGTCACGGTTCGGGAGCAGAGGCCGCCGTTTGCCTTCGTGACCGATATGCCGGGCCGGGTAGTACTGGGGCATCAATTCAGTTATGAGAGAAGCACGGAAAAGCCGACGGAGGTTCCCGTCCGACTGGCGCGGGAGCTGATGTCCAACTGGGCCTTCTGCGCCGATACGAGGATGGGGAAGTCGGTTGCCGCCGAGCGGCTGGTATTTGAGTTGGTGACCCAGGAGAACTTCCGGGTTGTTGTGATGGACTACGGCGCGGGATGGCTGAAGATGCTCTCGGCCCTGCCCCGCGACCAGGTGGATTTCTGGAGCCTGGCCCCCTGGGGGCCCCGGCCCATTCGCTGGAACTTCCTGCAAATCGGCAAGCGCATCTCACCGCGGGAGCAGATGGCCGCGACGGTGGAATTGCTCTGCACTGCCGGGCGGATGGGGGAGCGCCAGGCCGGTTTCATGCTTCAGACGCTGGAAGAGCTGTATGTTGACCGTGGCGTGCTCGTATTTGACGGCGAAGTGCTGGAGCACGACAGGTGGGGTCTGGTCCAGGATGACGAATGGGCCGTTCTGGACCGGGCCCGACAGGAGCGGGGCCTGCCGCCGCTTCCCCGCCGCAAAACCCGGTTGCGGGACCTGGAGGATGCGGACCTGCAGGCCCTGGCGATCCACCGGTCCAAGCGGGTGGACGCGCGGGACTGGTACGAGCGTCTCTCGGCCCTGTCCCGGGCTGTCAAGGACACCACCAGCAAGAGCGCGCTGGAGGGGGTCAAGCTGCGCTTGCAGCATCTGGTCAAAGGCCAGATGGGGCAGATGTACGGAGCCGGAGAAGGAGGCATCATCGCCATAGAGGACCTGACGCCGCCGAAGGGAGGGCTGACCATTCTCGCCGGCGGCGCGCGGATGAGCGCGTACGCGCGCGCCGCGCTGCTGGCGCTGATGACCTACCACCTCTACACGGATTCGGTCGTCCGCCGGGAGGAGCGGCTGGAAGGGATTGAGCATCCCCCGCTGTTCATCGTCCTGGAGGAGGCCAACAAGGTGCTGGGCGGGGTAGAGGAAGGCCGGTCGGACGGCCCGGCCATCCGGTCGGATATCATTCCGTCTTTCTTCCGGGACGCGGGAAAGTACCAGGTGTACCTGGCGGCGATTCTGCAATCTCCGGCCCAGGCCCCGCCGGGGACTCTCTCCTCGTGCAACAATCTGGTGGTGGGTCAGTTGAAAGACCCGGAAGACGTCAAAGCGGTGATGAGCGCGCTGGCCCGGAGTCCCCACGGATTTGTGGATGTCCCCTATGCCCATGCTATTGGAGACCTGGAAGTGGGAGAATTCATCATCCGCCTGGGGCTGGCCCGGAACGGGAGGGGAAACTACCCGATTCTCTACCGACCGCTGATGGTGGACGCGCGGGAGCCGACCCCTTCTGAACTGCGGGAGTGGGACCTGCTCCGGGGGAACGGCAACGGGCGGAACGGCAGCGGGCACAAATGATGTTTGCGCGCAAACATTGATGCGGGCGTTTCATCTACTTTATTCCGCCGGATCGGGGGAATAAAGTAGATGCGCTGTTCAATCCAATCCAACTCAATCCAATCCAGGGTCCCCAGAGGACGGAAAGGAGAACAATGAGGAAAGGCACAAGAGCGTTACTGGTTACCGTCGGCGGCGGGGTGCTGGTCTTCTGCCTGCTTGTCGCCTTCCTGGGCAGCCTGCGGAACACCCGCCCGACGGTGGTGGCGGCAAAGCCGCTTCCGGTGGGAGCGCGGCTGACCGCCGATGTCCTGGAAGTGCGGGAGATCCACGCTTCCGCCCGACTGCCCAACGTGCTCTCTTCGGTGAAAGAAGCGGAAGGGCAGGTTCTGATGATTGCCCGGGCTCCGGGCGACCAGATTACTGCGGATATGCTGGGAGACCAGGCCGCGGGCATTGCCAGCCAGCTGGAGCCGGGGCATCGGGCGGTGGCCGTGCACGTGAATTCGGCCAGCGGCCTGCTGGGCATCATCCGGCCCGGCGACCGGGTTGCGGTGGTGGCCATCGTAGGTCCCCAGGAAGCCAATCAGGAAACGATGTACACGGCCCTGCCGGAAACTCCGGTCACGGGTCCGGAGAGAATCCCCGGCATTCCGGGGACGGAACCCATTACTTCAACCCTGCCATCCAATCCCTCTCCGGTGGCTTACGTGGTCGTCTCCGGCCTGCGGGTTCTGGTCGTCCCTCAAACCTTCCGGTACGAGGAAGTACTGCCGGAGGAGGATAAAAGCGGGCTGTTCACTCT
>JAGHZG010000281.1 GCA_017743275.1 Chloroflexota bacterium
CTGCAAAAACTCACCGCAGAGACGCCGAGAGCGCAGAGTTCTACATTAGCATAATCTCTGCGTACTCTGCGTCTCGGCGGTGAAATGACCTTTTTGCAGGAGACTCAATATTGTTTTTCTGGCGGCGGCGAAAGCCGCCGCCAGAAAAACCGTCAATGGTCGGTGTAGGGGCAAGCCCTGCCCCTACGATGTCTCCCCGCAGAGGAACAGCAGCCGCTCCCAGCGGCGGTCCACCTCAGCCTGGAGTTCGTCTATCAGATGGCGGTTCTCCGGACGGAAGAGGTGGCGGAAGCGGCCCTGCCGCTTGAGCCACTCCTCCACCGGCAGTTTCTCCTTCGGCTTGTAGGTCAGCCGCCAGACGCCGTTCTCCACCTCGTAGAGGGGCCAGTAGCAGGTGTCCACCGCCAGTTGGGTCACTTCCAGCGTCTCGTAGGTCTCGTGCCGCCAGCCCCGGTTGCAGGAAGCCAGGATGTTCATGAAGGCGGGCCCGCCGCAGTTGACGGCCTTGCGGACCTTCTCCATCAGGTCCTTCCATTGGGTGGGAGCGGCCTGGGCCACATAGGGGATGTCGTGCGCCGCGATAATGGCCGTCAGATCCTTGCGCATTTGCGGCTTGCCCGGAATCACACTCCCCGCCGGAGAAGTGGTGGTGTGGGCCCCCAACGGAGTGGCGCTGGAGCGCTGGATGCCGGTGTTCATGTACGCCTCATTGTTGTAGCAAATGTACAGAAACTGATGACCCCGTTCCAGCGCGCCGGAGAGGGCCTGAAAGCCGATGTCGTAGGTGCCGCCGTCGCCGCCGAAGGCGATGAATTTGACGTTCCGCTCGGGGATTTTCCCCTGCCGGACCATGCTGCGGTAGGCCGCCTCCACTCCGGAAATGGTGGATGCCGCGTTCTCAAAGGCATTGTGGATCCACGGCACCCGCCAGGCGGTGTAGGGATAGATAGTGGTGGCGACCTCCAGACAGCCGGTCGCGTTGGACACGACAACCGGGTCGTCAATCGCGGCCAGAATCTGCCGGACGACAATGGGAGCCCCACACCCGGTACAGAGCCGATGCCCCGGCGAGAGCCGGTCCGGTTTCTTCGCCAGTTCTTTGGGGATGAGTTTTGTAGCCATACCGTCTCTCCTCAATCAGATTTGAGCCTCTCGGAAGGCCCGCTCCAGCAGGTCAGCGAGTCCAAGGACGGCAGCCCAATGTGTCAGGTAGGGGACATCCAGAGCATTTGCCTGGACTCGCAAAACTCCGATCACGTCGTTCCACTGACGCTCGGAAACCTCGCCACCCATCCGGAACCAGGCCAGTTTGTTCAAGATGACGTCTTCGGGGGAACTCAGACAGAACTCCCGTCTGGATTCTTCCGCCAGCGTGTCCCGACGGGTTCGCCGGAACGCTTCCTGGTCGTAGGGTCTCTCCCGAAGGACGAACACGTCCACCTTCACCATCGTCTCCAGGTGAATCAGGTTGAAGGACGAACGACGGCGAAGGGCCTCGTGAATCGCCTCCGGGTTGATGTAGTACTGCTCCTGGAGAAGGGCCACCAGCGGCTGGACATGCTCGGGCCGCAGGTCGGCCACCAGGTCTATGTCCATCGTTGCGCGGGGGACTCCGTATACAGAACTGGCCACTGAGCCTCCAATCTGGTAGGCCACCCCCAGTCGCTCCAGGGCATCCACGACCGGAATCAAGGCACTCAGGAGGTCAGACATCCCTCCTCCCGCCGGTCCAGATACCGGCGAACCCCCTCCGCCAGGCCCTGCCCGTACCAGTGGGCGATGAAGGCCAGCAGGACTTCCTTCTCACTGGCTGCGGGCATGGCCCGCCGGAGAGCACGCCGGGCCAGCCACATGGAGGTCCGGCTCAGCGAGCGGGTCAGGCGGAAATGCTGAGCAGGACATGCCCGCCGCAACATCTCTATCTGGACCCTGGCGACCTCGGGTGGGGTATCTGATAAGGACGCCACTCCACTGTGCTCCGTGGCTCGCTGCAAATGGGCCTTACTCCCGCACGCTCAGATAGGTCACCAGTCGCTCCACCCGGCCCGTCTCGGCGACGCGGAGCAGGTCCCGGTAGACGGACTCTATCTCCGACGGCTTGATGTCCCGACCGCCCAGGCCGAAGACGTAGTCGGCGATGGGGATGTGGACGCCGTGGATGGCCAGCGCGGCTGTCAGTTCCAGGAAGAGCGGGCCGGCATTGTTCATAGAGCCGAAGGCGATGGACCGGTCCATCACGGCCACGGCCTTCAGGTGGCGCAGCGCGTCGGCCAGTTCCTTCGCAGGGAAGGGCCGGAAGACGCGGGGCTTCAGGAGGCCCACTTTCAGGCCCTGGGCACGCAGATTGTCCACCACCACTCTGGCCGTCCCGGCAGTAGAGTTGGCAACGACGATAGCAACATCCGCATCGTCCAGCCGGTAGGCCTCAAAGAGGCCATAGTTGCGGCCGAACTTGCGGTTGAACTCGCCCGCCACTTCCAGGATGGCCGGGAGGGCCTTCTCCATCGCATCCACCTGCTGCCGCTTGCTTTCGTAGTAGTAATCGTAGAAGTGGAGCGCCCCGTAGGTCTTGGGGTTGTCCACGTCCAGAGCGGACCACCGGGGCTGATACGTGCCGACGAAGGCCTTGACGTCCGCGTCGTCGTAGACCTCCACCCGCTCCATCGCGTGGCTGGTGATGAAACCATCCTGGCAGACAACAACCGGCAGCAGGACATCGGGGGATTCCGCGATACGGACGGCCTGGATGATGTTGTCGTAGGCCTCCTGGTTGTTCTCAGAGAACAGGATAATCCAGCCACTATCCCGCATCCCCATCACGTCGGAGTGGTCACAGTGGATGTTGATGGGGCCGGAGAGGGCCCGGTTAACCAGACTCATCACAATGGGGCATCGGTAAGAGGCCGCGATGTAGACGATTTCCCACATCAGGGCCAGTCCCTGCGAGGAAGTGGCGGTCATCACCCGCGCGCCGGCCAGGGACGCGCCAACGCAGGCACTCATCGCCGAATGCTCGCTCTCCACGCAGATGAACTCGGTCGTCACCTCTCCGTTCGCCACATATTCCGCGAAGAACTCCACCGTCTCCGTCTGAGGGGTGATGGGGTAAGCGGCGACGACGTCGGGGTTAATCTGGCGCATCGCCGTAGCGACCGCCTGGTCTCCGGTAAGCGCTTCGTATTTGCTCATCGTTCTCCTCCTGCAGGATGAATCCCGCGCGACTTGCAGGATAAATCCTGCGCTATTTCGCTTTGCCTTCTTCTATCATTCGGATGCACAGGCGGAGGTCGTCCCGCTTCAGGGTTTCTCCCGCCTGGCGGATCACCTTGGCGTTGACCGGACAGACCGAGGCGCAGATGCCGCAGCCCTTGCAGTGCTCCAGGTCAAAGCCGACCATTTTCTCGTTCTCGGCGTCCACCAGGATACTGGAGTCCGGACAGAAGAGCCAGCACTGGAAGCAGTGGATGCATGGGGCCTGGCCGAAGACGGGCCGGAAGGCCCGCCAGCCGCCGGTCTTGTACTCCACCGCGTTCCCGGCCTCCAGAATCAGGCCGCCAATGGGAATCTCACGCCATCCTTTCAACTGAGCCATGACAGGTCTCCTTGCCACGTTTCTCACATCACGTTTCACTCATCACGTTTTACGTTTCACTCATC
>JAGHZG010000282.1 GCA_017743275.1 Chloroflexota bacterium
TCGGCCGGGATGTCCAGGGCAACGCCACCCATCCCCTGCAGGGTCTGGCCTCCTTTCAGACGGATGAGGGGGCCCTCGCGCTCCAAGCGGACGCCGAAAGCGCGCAACATTCGTTCCGTGTGGTCGCGCGCTGGCCCGGGCTCCACGACCACGGTCTCCCCTTCGGCGAAGAGACCCGCCAGCAGGAGGGCCGATTTGACCTGCGCGCTGGCGACCGGGAGGGGATAATAGATGCCCACCAGACGGCCCCCCTGGATGGCCAGAGGGGGCAGACGGCCTCCAGCGCGGCCCAGTACGGTCGCTCCCATCCGGCGCAGGGGCTCGGCCACCCGGTCCATGGGCCGCCGGCGCAGGGCATCGTTCCCCGTCAGCATACTGGTGAAGGGTTGTCCGGCCAGGATGCCTGCCAGCAGCCGCATCGTGGTCCCGGAACCGCCGCAGTCCAGCACGTTATCCGGCTCCCGCAGGCCGTCTATGCCCACTCCGTCCACGAGCAGGTCTACGGCGGTTTCTGGGAGTCGGCCATCGGCGGGGGGCCGTTCCCGTTCCTCCACCTGGACTCCCAGGGCTCGGACGCACCGCAGGGTCGCCCGGCAATCTTCGGCTGGGAGCCAGCCGCGAATGAGGGTCTGGCCGGGGGCCAGAGCGCTCAGCAGGAGCGCGCGGTGGCTGATGGATTTATCGCCTGGCACAAACCCTTCGCCCCGCAGTGCGCTCCCGGGTCGGACCACCAGTTGTCTCATCTTTTCCTCCCAGAGTGAAGAGAGGGGATTGAGGGAAGGACTTTTGCGGTGGCCTTCGGCCGCCCCAAAAGCCCCATATACTTTACAGCCATTGCAATCCGCTGCGGCGCTGCCGGGCGACCGAAAGCAGGGCCCGCAGCCGCTCCTCATCGCTCTCCGCCAGCGCCCTGTGGAGTGCATCCATCTGATCGGAAAACCGCTGCATCCACTCCAGGACCGCCGCCCGGTTGGTCAGCAGGATGTCCAGCATCATCTCCACGTCGCTGGCCGCCACACGGGTGGTGTCCCGGAACCCGGACGAGGCCAGCGACCAGGGCAGGGAATCTCCTGCGGCGTCTACCGCATTGACCAGTGCCACCGCCGCCATGTACGGAAGATGGCTGATGGCCGCCACCCCCCAGTCGTGAGCCACGGGGTCCAGGATGAGGGGCCGGGCTCCCGTCGCCCGGACCAGGGCCAGGGCCCGCTCCAGCCCGGTGGGAGTGGTACGGGGGAGGGGGCAGATGATGAAGGGCCGGCCTGCGAAGAGGGTCGCTTCGGCGGCGGCAAACCCCGATACCTCTTTGCCGCACATCGGGTGTCCTCCCACCGGATCCAGTCCCTCCGGCAGCGCAGCCATGGCCGCGCAGATTTCGGCTTTGCTGCTGCCCAGGTCCATAATCAGCGCGCCTGCCCGCGCGTGGCGCCCTACCTCCGGCAACAGGCGCAAAGTGGTTCGCACGGGGGTGGCCAGGATCACCACTTCGGCCTCCGCCACTCCCGCCGCCAGGTCGTGAGTCCAGGCATCAACGGCTCCGGCGGCCTGTGCAGTGGACAGGACGGCCGCGTTGCGCCCCACGGCCACGATTCGGGCCGGCAACATACGCCGATCCGGTGCGGGTCCGATCTGGCACGCCTGCCGCAGAGCCAGCGCGAAAGACCCCCCCATCAGGCCCAGGCCCACGATGCACAGGGTAAAACCGGGCTCCATCGGCGTTTCCCGGAAAGGCGAGAGGGTATCAGAGGGCCCGGCCCAGGGCGGGCACCAGTTGCCGCAGGCTCTCCATCAGTTCCCGGAACCGCTCCGGCTTCAGGGACTGGCTTCCATCCGAAAGAGCCCGCTCCGGACAGGGATGGACTTCAATGATGAGACCATCGGCACCAGCGGCCAGACATGCTCGGGCGACAGGGGCCACCAGGTCCCATTTGCCCGTGCCGTGACTGGGGTCGGCAAACACGGGCAGATGGGTCCACTGCTTGAGCAGGGGGATGGCGTTGATGTCCAGGATATTGCGGGTGGCGGTCTCAAACGTGCGAATACCCCGTTCGCAGAGGATGACCTGCTCGTTGCCGCTGATCAACACGTACTCGGCCGACATCAGCCATTCCTGGACCGTACTCATCATGCCTCGTTTCAGGAAGACGGGGATACGGGTACGGCCCACCGCCTGGAGCAGGGCGAAGTTCTGCATGTTACGGGTGCCGATCTGAAGGATGTCCGCGTACTTGCTGATCGTGGGCACGTCCTCCGGAGACATCACTTCGGTGATGATGGGCAGGCCGGTGGCTTCGCGCGCCTCAGCCAGCATCTCCAGCCCCTGTTCCCCCAGGCCCTGGAAGGCGTACGGCGAGGTGCGGGGTTTGTAGGCCCCTCCGCGCAGGATGTGGGCTCCTGCTTCTTTGACCGCGAAGGCGGTCTCCAGAATCTGGCTGCGGCTTTCCACCGCGCAGGGGCCGGCGATCACCACGATCCCCTGATCGCCGATGTTCACTCCCCGGACGCGCACGACGGTGTTCTCCGGATGGAAGTCCCGGCTGGCCAGTTTGAAGGGCTGCAGGATACGCACCACCTTTTCCACACCGGGCAACAATTCAAAGAGGTGGTCTTCCAGCGGCCGGTCGTCCCCGATGACACCGACGATGGTGCGCTCGGTGCCGTGAGAGAGGTGGGCCCGGTAACCTCGGGCTTCTACCTGGCTCACGACGTTCTGAATCTCTTCTGGGGTTGCCTGATGTTTCATCACGATGATCACTGCTCCTCCTTTCCTGAGACACTCGCCGCTGCCTGGGCCAGAGGCGGCTTTAAAAATGGCCCTTTAGTCGGCATGGTCGTTGACCTCGGGTGCCGCGGGATAACTGCCCAACAACTTCACGAAGGCGGTTCGGGTGAGCAGACCCATCAGGGCCTGATGGACGGCCGGATCTCTCCAGTGACCCTCCATATCCACGTAAAAGACGTAATGCCAGGGCCGGTTCCGCCGGGGCCGGCTCTCTATCTTGGTCAGATTGATGCCCCGGCGGGCGAACTCGCCCAGGGCATTGTAGAGGGCGCCGGGAACATGGGGGGTGGCAAAGACGATAGAGGTTTTGCTATATGCAGCGGGGGGCGGCTCTTCCCGGCCCAGGAGGAAGAAGCGGGTGGTGTTCTCGGACGAATCCTCTATTCCGGCTTCCAGGACTTCCAGGCCGTAAATCTGGGCAGCCAGCGCACTGGCGATCACGGCGGTACTGGGCTCTCGGGTCGCCGCCAGTTCCCGGGCCGCACCGGCCGTGTCGTAGGCGGGGACCATTTCCCATCCCCGGTGCTTCAAATATCGCTCACATTGGGCGAGCGCCTGGGGATGGGAACGCACTCTTCGGATGTCGGCAAAGGTCGTCCCTGGCAACGCCAACAGGCAGTGACGCACACGCAGTTTGACCTCTCCCACCACGCGCAGGTCCCGCTCCAGAAGAAGGTCGTACGCCTGGGTGATGGACCCCGTTTGGGAATTCTCCACCGGCAAAAGTCCCGTGGTCGCCTGGCCCTCCTCCACCGCCGTAAAGATTGCCTCAAAGGTAGGGCAGGGCATCGCGCTCACATAAGGGCCGAAGTGCTGGTAAATGGCCTCCTGAGAATAGGCGCCGGGTTCGCCCTGGTAGGCCACCACGA
>JAGHZG010000283.1 GCA_017743275.1 Chloroflexota bacterium
GTGGCGAAGCCGCGCGGGTTGACCCGGCGGATGAGGTTGCCGTTGGGGTCGTACTCGTAGCGGGTGGTGACGTTGACGTCGGGCCCTGAGGGCTGGCCGGGGCGGTCGTTGCGGATCTCGGCCCGGAGCCGGTTCAGGGCATCGTATTCGTAGCGGGTGACGATGCCGTTGGGGTTAACCACCCGGATGAGGTTCCCCGCCGGGTCGTATTCGTAGTGGGTGGCGACGTTGGTGTCGGCGTTCCGGGGGCCGCCGGGGATGTAGTTCCGGATGCGTTCCACCAGCCGGTCCAGGTGGTTGTAGACGTAGCGAGTGACCCGGCCCTCGGGGTCGGTCTCGGCGGTGAGGTTCCCCACCCCGTCGTAGGCGTAGCGGGCCGTGGCCCCTTCGGGGGCGTGGACGGCGATGAGGCGCCGGAGGGGGTCGTACTCGTAGGTGGTCACCCGTCCCTCGGGGTCCTGCATCGCCGTCAGTTCGTTCATCCGGCCGTAGGTGTAGACCGTGGTGTAGCCCAGGGCGTTGATCTCCTTCACCAGGCGGTCGGAATGGTCGTACTCGTAGCGGGCGGCGTTCCCGTTGGGGTCCACCTTCCAGGAGAGGCGGCCGTTGGGGTCGTACTCGTAGGTCTCCCGGTAGTCCAGGGGGCCGAAGATGCCGGTGAGGAGGGAACTCCCGGCGTCGTAGGTGTAGGTGAAGACGGCGCCGTTGGGGGTGGTCATCGCTACGGTGCGGCCCAGGCCGTCGTAGCCGTAGCGGGTGAGGGCGCCGACGCCGTCCTCCACGGCGATGAGGTTCCCGGCCGCGTCGTAGGTGTTCGTGAGGACGTTCCCGTTGAAGTCGGTGAGGCGGATGGGGAGGCCCCGGTCGTCGTAGGCGAAGGTGCGGGTGAAACCCAGGGCTTATCAGCGCTCTAATTTTTCGTTCGCAGTCAGGCACGGAGCGCCAGCGGAGTGCCGTTCCGGGCCTTTTGGACGCCCCTCCGCTTCGCTTCGTGGCGTACCACGAGCATCTTCGTTAGAGCATTGATAGCCCTGCCCATCATACTTGACGGAATCGGCGACTTCGGGTATGATATAAGTGTCTACGGGGGTGGTTGGGTCCCGGTGGGCTCCCCGGTCTTCAAAACCGGTGGCGGGTCGCGCAGAGCGGGCCGCGGTGGGTTCGACTCCCATCCACTCCCGCCTTCCGAGAATCGTAGAATCACAGCATCAGCGAATCCGATGAGCGGATTCGCTGATGCTGTGATTTTCTTTTTTATTCAGGCGCTGACTGAAGTCACCCTTCCTGGGCCGCAGGCCTTCGGTCAGCCTTCGCCGACCCTCTCTTTTAGGATGCCCGTGGACGGGTGTCGGCGAAGGCCGACACCTGGCACGCAGGGCCCAGGGAGGACGATTTCAATCGGCTGAATAGTTACTTTTTTACCCCTGGCCGCGCAGGCGGACGCGGGCCTCCCGGCAGCGGGGACATTCCATGCCGGTGTATTCCGTCCCGCAGGTGCGGCAGACTTTGGGCTGCAGCGGACGGTCGTTCTCCAGGGAGGCGATGATCAGATATACCTTCTGTCCGGTGTACTGCTCCAGCCAGTCCGCCAGGGGAGTATCTCCCACCGACCACTCGCCATCCGCGCTCTGGCGCAGTTCCCCCTGGATCACCCCGGCGTCCAGTTCGTAGGCCGCCGCCGCCAGTTCCCGCAGGGCCGCTTTCCGTATGGCTGGCATCTTCCTCATGCTGTAGCCTTCCGGGCGCGCCGTTCCGCTGCCTTCTCCCAGGCAACAACCAGCGGGACGGCAATCCCGAACGATGAGTACGTCCCGATCAGCATTCCGACCAGCATCGCGGTGATGAACGGGCGAATCGTCTCCCCGCCAAACAGGATGATGGCGATCATCACGAAGATGGCGTTCAACTGAGTCGCCAGGGAACGGTGGATGGTCTCCAGAATGGAACGGTTGGCAATCCGCTCAAAGGGCTCCTCCCGGTACCGCAGGATGTTCTCCCGAATCCGGTCAAACATCACGATGGTGTCCTGAACCGAGAAGGAGGTCACGGTGA
Source organism: Chloroflexota bacterium (assembly GCA_017743275.1). Lineage (GTDB taxonomy): Bacteria > Chloroflexota > Anaerolineae > B4-G1 > DUEL01 > SpSt-77. Next base: position 2,053 of record JAGHZG010000283.1, read on the forward strand.
GGACGGCGGTGAGGAAGAGCGCATCCACCTCCCAGCCCCGGAGGAAGCCCATGAGGGTGTAGAATCCGATGACGATGATGAGGGCGTGGAACATCGCGGCGATGGCGGAGACGCCGTAGCGGACGGAGTGGGGCACCCGGCGGAAGGACCACCAGATGAAGCCGACGATGATGATGGCGGCGACGGCGATGGCGATGCCGGCCGCGCGGGTTACTTCCCCGCCGACGATGGGCGACACACTCTCATAAGTGCTCAGATCCCGGTTCACCGGCGCCACTTTCTCCGCCAGGTCGCTGAAGATGGCCCGGACCTGCTCGGGGGTCACTTCCCGGGTGCGGACCTGCCAGGTGTTATCCTCCGGACGGCCCAGGCGCTGGATGATGGTCTCGGGCAGACCGTTGGCGGCAAAGACCTCCTGAATGGCCGGTTCCGTGGCCGGGCCGTCAAAGTGGAGCACGAGCAGACTCCCGCCGGTGAAATCCACTGCCAGACGGAGCGGCATCCCGAAACGGATCTGGGTCAGGATCATCGCCCCGATGCTCAAAATGATCAGGACGGCGGAAACGGTGAAAAACCAGCGCCGTTTTTCTACGAGATTGAACATGCCTTCACCTCGTGCGGGAAGAGTTCACACGCTCAGCAGCCAGCGGCGGGTCCGCAGCCAGTTCCCGGCGAGGCGGAACAGCGTTCGTAAAAAGGTGCGGGTGACGACGATGGCCGTGAAGAGGTTGATCATCGTGCCGATGGCCAGGGTAAGGGCGAAGCCTTTGACCATGCTGGCGCCAAAGTTGGTGCCGAAGAAGTAGAGGACGGCACAGGCGATGAGGATGGAGATTTGGGAGTCCCGGATAGAGGTCCAGGCCCGGTTGAACCCGGTCTCCAGCGCGGCCCGCAGACTGCGTCCGGCCCGGATTTCCTCCTTCATCCGTTCAAAAACCAGGATGTTGGCGTCCACCGCCATTCCGGCAGAGAGGAGGAACCCGGCGATGCCCGGCAGGGTCAGGGTGACCGGAGCCAGTTTGTAGAGGGCCAGGTTCAGTGCCGCGTAGAGCAACAGGGCCAGGTCCGCCACCCCGCCCAGGGCGCGGTAGTAGACCAGCATAAAGAGCAGGACGATGGAGAGGCCGATAATGCCGGCCCGGACGCTCTTTTCCACGGAGATTTCGCCCAGGGTGGGGCCGACAGTGGTGGCCGTCTCCACCCGCAGGGGGACCGGGAGCGCACCGTAGTGGAGTTGGATGGCCAGCCCGCGCGCTTCCTGGTAAGTGGCGTTCCCCAGCGTGATCTGTCCGCTACCGCCAGGGATCGCTTCCTGAATCTGCGGGCAAGAAATCACCTCTTTATCCAGGACGATGCAGAGGTACTGCCCGACATGGCTGGCGGTGTATTGAGCGAATTTGCCCGCCGCCTCCGGCTTCAAACGGAAAGGGATGAAGTACCCCATATTATCCCGGTCCAACCCCACCTGGTCTAGGTCGGCGCCAGTGAGGATGGTCTCGTAGACGACGGGGGTGACGGTGGGCGTGGTCGGAGCGGTCTCCGTCACCCCCGTCGTCTACGAGACCATCCTCACTGGCGCCGACCTAGACC
>JAGHZG010000284.1 GCA_017743275.1 Chloroflexota bacterium
GGCAGCGTCAGATGTGTATAAGAGACAGATGGTGGCCTTCCTCTGGTGGCGGGAGGAGGTCGCCGACCGGGACCTGAACCTGATCCGGGACGCCGGCTTCACCTGGGTCCGGCAGAACCTGCACTGGATGGATGTGGAACTGTACAAAGGGGGCTTTGACTGGCGCTACAGCGACCGCATCGTCCGGCAGGTGCAGGAAAAGGGTCTGCATCTGCTCTTCCGACTGCATGGGCTACCCCGCCCGGGCTGGGTCCCCCTGCCCGACGACCCGGCGCTGCCGGTGTCGGTGGAGGACTTCGCCGACTTCTGCGGCGCGGTCGCGGCCCGCTATCGGGGGCAGGTGCGGGCCTACCAGGTCTGGAATGAGCCCAACCTGGCCCGGGAGTGGGAGGGGAGGCAGCCTAACCCGGAAGGTTACGTCCGCCTGCTGCGGGCCTGCTATATCGCTATCAAAGAGGCCGATCCGGACGCGCTGGTCGCCTCCGCCGGGATGGCACCGACGGGCACGGGACCCCCCATCGCAATGTCGGATACGGATTACTTCGTCGCTATGTACGAGGCCGGGGCGGCGCCGTACTTTGACCTCCTGGGCGTCCACGCTGCCGGATTCGCTGCCCCGCCGGAGGTTTCCCCCGAAGAGGCGGCCGCCAACTCCGCATACGGCGGTCAGCGCTTCTTCTGCTTCCGCCACGTGGAGGATGTTCGGGAAATCATGCTCCGCTACGGCGATGGGGACAAGCAGGTAACTCTCACCGAGATGGGATGGACGTCCGACCCCATTCATCCCGAATACTCCTGGTTTGCCGTCACCGAAGAGCAGAAAGCGGACTATCTGGTACGGGCGTTCCGGTACGCGCGGGAACACTGGCGGCCGTGGATTGGCCCGATGTTCGTCCTGGCCATCGCCAATCACGACTGGACCCCCGAGGACGAGCAGTACTGGTGGGCCATCACGGAGCCAGGCTGGCCCCTGACGTTTGTCCGTCCTGCCTATGAGGCGTTGAAAGGGATGGAGAAATAAAAAAAACCGAACGTGCCAGGCACTTCCAGAAGTGCCTGGCACGTTCGTAAACTATCCACCCTCTTCCCACCTGCCGTCCGCTACGCGGGGAAATCCGCCTCCCGGTTGAACCGGTCCCATGCCAGGGAGAACCACAGAGGCGGGCGATACCGCACCGGGACGTTTCTCACCCGCTCAATCCAGTGTTCAGTGGCTGCCGATGCCCGCTCAAAGCAGGAGACGGTGAAGGCCCGCAGGGGCCCTGCACGCTCCTCGGGGTGGACGTCCCGATATTGGGCGACCATCTCCGCCGCCTCCCGCAGAAAGGATGCTTCCAGGGCGTCCCGCTCCTCCCGGTAGAGGGACATCCGGGTGGCGTAATCGCGGATCACCTGGCGGTGGAGGCGCTCGTGGCTCCACCACAGGGTACGGGGATCGTAGGTGCCTGTGGGTTCCCGATCCAGGCCCGGAACGGCGGGGAGGCCGGCCCCGTTCAGGAATACCGGCTTGAAAATGCCCGTGCACGGAGCCGAGGTGCCGGTCACCCAGACGACGGGCATACCGGGGAGCAGGTGGGCGACCATCGCGCCCACGGACTGGCTGGGGCGGGTCGGGCCGAACCCGGCGTGGACGCAGAGGGCCTCCATCAGCCAGCCCCGACCGGGGTTCCAGCGGGGGTCGGCGGCCTCGGGCCCGTGATCCCGCAGGGCTGCCATCATGGTCTCCACGGTGATGCGGCCCCGGTCCGTCTCTAAAAGTGCCGTGGAGCGGCGCTGACGGGCCCGGCAGCCATCCAGCCGGGTATAAAGGAAGTCGGAATAGCAGCGAGCAAAGTGGAAATCCTCCCGGGACCTGCACCACCCCTTCTCTATCGCATACTCCACCAGGCCAGGGGAGGTCTCGTCCCACTCCGAACCGATGGTCAGGCCATTGGAGATGGTGCGCACATCCTGCACCCGTTCAGCGGCCCATTGCTTTCCGACCGTCTCCAGCACCCAGGCCTCGCGCGGGTCAGCGATGATGAAGGAGTTGTGGTAGTAGGTCTTGTGGCGGAAGCCGCAGTTCCCGCCCTGACCGTAGGTTTCCAGCAACTGGACGATGATCTCCAGCGCGCGGCGGGCAGTGTCGGCCCGCTCCAGGGCCAGGCGGATCAGGTCCATCCCGATCAGTCCGGGGCCCTTGTGGTAGGGCTCTTTCGTGAAGACGGCCTCGTTGCCGATGGCCACCCCGTGTTCGTTGACGCCCATCTCACAGCCCCAAATCCAGAAAGGCTTGCACAGCAGAACTTCGTACGTTTCTGGCACCTGGGGCAACTCTATGTAGGTGCATTTCACTGTCTTTCCGGGCTCGTGGCGGATACGGGGAATATGGACCAGGACGTGGGCCTCGTTGGGCTCCCGGTCGCTGTTTTTGGCCAGGATGACCGTTCCATCAGCGGTCGCCTGGCCTGTTGCTACCAGTGTGTCGCACACTGTTTACCTCCTGAATGAGATCAACGAACAAACTGTGTGGGACAACTGCGCGCAGTTGTCCCACGAAGCAGCCAGGCCCGCAAAATTGGATACCCCCACTGTATGGATCCGTCTGAGTCCACTGCAAAAACTAATCGCAGAGAACGCGGAGAGCGTAGAGATTTTCTTAAATATTGCTCTGCGTACTCTGCGGTCTCTGCGGTAAAGAGACCTTTTTGCAGTGAAGTCATCCGTCTTCCCTTTTGAAAAATCATGATAAAATGAGGGGAGGCGATCTATGCTATCCTCTAACTGCGCTGTAACTATTCAGCCGATTGAAATTGTCCTCCCTGGGCCCTGCGTGCCGGGTGTCGGCGAAGGCCGACACCCGTCCACGGGCATCCCAAAAGAGAGGGTCGGCGAAGGCCGACCATCGGCCGCAGGCCCAGGAAGGGTGACTTCAGTCAGCGCAAGTTACACTGCGCTTACCATACTGCCCGTAGATCGGCGAGGGCCTGCCGGTAAAGGGTGGGGGCCTCCCGGCGCAGTCGCTGAAAATCGGATGCCACGCGCCCCCCGGAGAAGAAGTAGGCCAGCGCGCCCAGGAGGCTGATGCCGTTGACGGATGAGCCTTTCAGGGTCCCGCTGGGGTCAAAGAGCAGAAGCGGGTAGTCGGGATCGGCGATGACGAAGTCGCCGGGGAGGTCAAACTGGGTGGCGGCAAAGCAGATGGCCATGACCGCCTCATCGGGGGCATCAGGACCGGCAATGGCCAGGGGGTCAAATCCGATGGCTTCCAGCAGGGAGATGCGGCATGCCACGCCCCACCGCCGGACCCGCAGCACGCAGCCGGCCTGCCCCACGCGCACGGGCTCGCAGACGGCCGCGTATCCTGCCGGCAACTGGATGATGACCGCGTGTTCCCGCATGGAGCCTTCTTCGGAGACGCTCCAGTAGCAGACATGCCAGTTCTCCACCGGATACCGACCGGGCAGATTGTTGAGCACCCGGGCGTCGGCTGGTGCCCGGCTGGGACGGAATGCGTTTCCACCTCGTGGTGTCATCGGCCCTCCAACTCCATTATAGCATAGCCAGAGGAGAGGACAACCTGCAACATCACACAAAGGCAGTGTTGAGTCCTTTAAAATCGTACCGGGCCCAAGTCTCAAAAAATCGTACCCTTTC
>JAGHZG010000285.1 GCA_017743275.1 Chloroflexota bacterium
TCCTCGCCGAGGGTGGGCGGGTGCGGGCCTACGACCCGGTGGCGATGGACGTCGCCCGCCGCCTCCTGCCCGAGGTGGAGATGGCCCCTGACCCATACACCCTGGCGGAAGGGTGCGACGCCATTGTGGTCGTCACCGACTGGAACGAGTTCAAGAACCTGGACCTGGCACGGGTTCGGGACCGGATGCGCCGTCCGGTCCTGGTGGACGGGCGGAACATCTACGACCCGGCCTTCGTCCGCTCGCTGGGCTTCGTCTATCGCGGCATCGGCCGGGGGTTTAATGGCGAAGGGACCCAGAGATAGCAGGCAGGAGTTACGCAGTTGTACCACTTCTGAACGTGCCAGGCACTTCCAAAAGTGCCTGGCACGTTGGCGGCCTCTGGCCGCCGTCGCAAAATCCCAGATTGTCCCCTCTACAAGATATGAACGATCATCCCATTCTCCCCCTGGACGAACTCCTCCGCGTCCCTTATGTGGACGAACTCTTTGACCCTTCGCCCGACGGGGCGGAGGTCGCGTTTTCATGGAACCGCACCGGGCAGTGGGAGGTCTATCTCGTCCCGGCCGATGGGGGCCTGCCGCCTCGTCAGGCTACCGAGGGGCCGGGGGCCAAACATGCTCCCCGCTGGTCTCCCGACGGCCGCCGCCTGGCCTACGTTCTGGACCTGGACGGCAGCGAGCAGTACGACATCTGGCTCTACGACTGGGAGACGGCCCGCCACACCAATCTGACCCCCGAAACGCCTGACCTGATCGCTCCCTCTTTTGCCTGGTCGCCCGATGGACGCCACATCGCTTTCATTTCCAACCGCGCGGGCCGGATGGATACATACGTCTTGCCGGTGGAGGGCGAGTCACCCCGTCCTGTCCTGACGCTCCCGTACTCCGACCTGGCAGTGGTCTGGTCGCCGGACGGACAGCACCTGGCAGTGGTCTGCATGACGCGCGGGCAGGATACGGGCATCTTTGTCGTTCCGGCGGAGGGTGGGGAGCCCCGGCCCGTCGCCGGGCCCGAGGGGCCGCTCTGCGCGAAGCATCCGGCCTGGTCCCCCGACGGTTCCCGCCTGGCCTGCGTCGCAGAGCGGGACGGGTGCTTCCAGGTTGCCCTCTGGGACCGGGCATCCGGAGAAATCGTCTGGCTGACGGAAGGCGAGGGCGATCGCGACCACCCGGCGTGGTCTCCGGACGGTTCCCGCCTGGCCTGGGTGCACAGCCGGGGGCCGGTCAACTGGCTGGAAGTGGCCGACCTGTCGTCCGGCCAGGTGCGGTCCTATCAGGTGGAGTCGGGCGTCCATGCCTTCCCCCGTTTCACACCCGACGGCAACCATCTTTTCTTCGTCTTTGATAATCCCCGGCGTCCCCCTGACCTGTGGCTGCTGCATCTGCCCGACGGTCGCCTCCGCCAACTGACCCATTCGCTGCCGCCCGATCTGGAGGATGCCCCCTTTGTGATGCCGGAGGAGGTCCGCTATTCCAGCCTGGACGGGCGGGAGGTGCCCGCGCTCCTCTACCGCCCGCGCACCCAGGGGCCGTCCCCGGCGGTCGTTTACGTCCACGGCGGCCCAACGTGGCTGGCTCAGGTCACCTGGGACCCGCTGGTCCAGCACATGGTCAGCCGGGGGTGGGTGGTGCTGGCTCCCAACTACCGGGGCTCCACGGGCTACGGACGGGAGTGGCAACTGGCCAACCGCTTTGACCTGGGGGGCGGCGATACCCGCGACGTCGTGGCCGGCGCTGACTATCTGGTCCGGGAGGGTCTGACGGACCCGGCCTGCATCGCCGTTACCGGCACCAGTTACGGCGGCTACCTGACGATGACCGCGCTCACCGGCTACCCCGACCGCTGGGTAGCCGGTTCGGCCGTCGTACCGTTCCTGAACTGGTTCACCGAATACGCCAGCGAGCGGGAGGACCTGCAACAGTGGGACCGGGAGAACTTCGGCGACCCGGAGAAAGACCGGGACCGCTACTACGAGCGCTCCCCCTTCTTCTTCCTGGACCGCATTCGGGCACCCGTCCAACTCATCTGCGGAGCCAACGACCCGCGCTGTCCGGCCCAGGAGTCCATTCAGGCGCGGGACGCGCTGCAGGCGCTGGGGAAGGAATGTGATTTCGTCCTCTATCCGGACGAGGGGCACAGTTTCCTGAAGACGGAGAACGTGGTGGACGCCAAACGGCGCCGGGTGGAGTTCCTGGCCCGGTTTCTGGAATCTACGCAACCGTAAACTGCGAGCCAGTGGAACAACGGGAGCGAACAGCGATGAAGGTCCGGAAGATTCCTATGAGTCAAGAAAAGAGGATCGCGCTGGTTGCTCACGACAACAAGAAACAGGACCTTCTGGAATGGGTGAGGTTCAATCGCGACCTTCTGGCGCGCCACGTCCTGTACGCAACGGGGACGACCGGGGAGATATTGGAAATGGAACTGGGCAGAGAGGTCCGGAAATTCCAAAGCGGCCCACTGGGAGGGGATCAGCAAATCGGCGCCAAGATTGTGGATGGTGAGATTGATTTTCTGGTTTTCTTTTGGGACCCCCTGGAGCCATTGCCGCACGATCCGGACATAAAGGCCCTGCTGCGGCTGGCGGTGGTGTGGAACATCCCCGTTGCATGCAACCGGGCGTCGGCGGATTTTATGATCTCCTCTCCCCTTATGGAGGGAGAATACGACCGGCTGGTGCCCGACTACGAGACCTATCAGAAGCGGCGGGTCAGATTGCTCTTATCTGAAGAAGAGGAGACGGTGGAGAAGGTAGAACAGCCTGCAGATAATGCCCTCTCCGGCCCTGCAGGTGGGTGATACCGTCAAACGTTTCCAGGCGCTGACCTCAAATCATCTACGATACCCGTACACCCCTATCCGGGTAAAGTGCGCCTCGTCGGCCCGGACGAACGTTCGCTCCAGCCATCCCTGCACCAGATTCCGCTCATCCCACATCTCCACCTCTGAGGCCACCAGCCAGACCCTGGCGCGGTTTCCGACGATCAGAGCCATCCACCGACCGGCGGCCTCTTCGGATAACCGGTACGTCCCCCCTTCGGCGCGATGGTTGGTGTAGAGCCCGTCGGCCCAGAGGTAATCCGTCGGGCCGAAGTAGTAGTCAAAGGTATAGCGGATGTGGGGAATCTGAAAGATAAGCAGGTCCCCAGGCTGGTAGCGGGCTTCCACATACGCGGCGGCGGCCCGAACGTCCGACTTAATGGGAACGGTGGCCTGGGCGTGCAGGTTCAGAGCGAAGATAAGGAATATTAAACCACAAAGACACCAAGACACGAAGTTGAAAAAGTTTTTGCCTTCGTGCCTTCGTGTCTTCGTGGTTTTCTTCAAGACTGCCCAGCCCTGGCCGGCCAGCAGGTAGAAGGCGGGTGCACACCAGATGAGGTACCGGTCGGTAAAGAGCGGCTGACGCAGGGAGATAAGCCAGATGACCAGCAGGGGGACCGTCAGCCAGAGGGCAAGGAAATGTAGGGCAGGCGCCTGTGGGGGCAACCCTTGCGGTTGCCCCCCCACGGGTTGTTCATCCCTGGCCGTTCGCCAGGCGGCGGGGCGGGAGAGGCCCAGTGCCAGCCCCAGCGCGGCCGTCCCCCCGCAGGCCAGCGCGCCCCACGGCCAGCCCCGACTC
>JAGHZG010000286.1 GCA_017743275.1 Chloroflexota bacterium
CCTCTATATTGTGCCGGAGGAAGAAGCGGTTCACGCAGTCAGCGAGCGGGCGTATGATGTGGTCCTGATAGACGCGGGGGCGGTTCAGGACGTGGTCCGGCTGATGACTCATCTGCGCGCGCAGCAACCCCGGTTGCGCATCGTGGTCGTGACGGCGTCTCCTACCTGGCAGCAATCGCGGGAGGTCTTTCGGGCCGGTGCCGCCGATTATCTCCGCAAATCGCTGGACAAGAAGAAGTTGCGCGATCAGATTCGGGCGGTGCTGGAGATGCCTCCTTTGCCGCCCTATCCAATGGGACAGGAGTGATAATATGCCCAGAGCGACCATTCTCTTCGCCGATAACGACCCGGATTTTCTCCGGATCCGCTCGGAGTTTCTGGAGAGGGAGGGGTATCGGGTGATTCCGGCGGCCAATCCCGCTGAAGCGCGGCGGAAACTGGAGGGCGGAAGGATAGACCTGGCCATTCTGGACATCCGGCTGGAAGATGACCATGATGAAAACGATACCAGCGGGCTGGTCCTGGCCAGAGAGGTTGCCCGAACGGTGCCCAAAATCATCCTGACCGGATTCCCCAATACCTGGGCAGTGCGAGAGGCGCTCAGATTGCAACCGGATGGCCTTCCCGCAGCAGTAGATTTTATCGCGAAAGATGAGGATCCTGAGGCCTTGCTGCGGGCTGTCCAGAATGCTCTGCACTTCGGCCCCGGATGGTTGCGAAATGCCATTGATGGGGCTACACAACGCCTGGAACGAGACTACGATGATGCCCGCAGGCAGTCCCGGATGAACTACATTGCTTCCTTGATTGTTGCAGGGCTGGGCATTTTGATCATCTTTGTGGGCGCGGTTCTGGCCATCAGTGGGATGGTGGCGCTGGGGATTGCCAGTGCGATCGGAGGAATCGTTACAGAGGCAGTGACGTATCTCTTCTTCCGGCGGGTGGACCTTGCCAATGCCCGGATGGACCGCTATCATGCGGAAGTGCTCCAGATCAAGCGGTTTGAGAACCTGCTGGCTGCCTGTGACGATCTCTCGTCCTCCGAAAGGCGTGAGGCCTGCAAGGAGAAGGTGATAGATGCTGCGGCAGCGTTCTGGTTTGAGTGTCCTGGAGCCGAATAGGGGGAGTTCACTGTGTGAAAGGGGCGTGTACGAATGAAGGTTATTCTTCTCGCTGATAACGACGCCGATTTCCTGAACGCCCGTGCCGAATTTCTGGAAAAAGCGGGCTATCAGGTCCTCAGAGCCTATACCCTGGAGCAGGCGCGGCAGCAGTTGAGCGAAGCCCGTGTGCACGTGGCGATTCTGGATGTCCGGATGGAAGAAGACGATGATCCACGGGATATATCCGGGCTGGTCCTGGCGAAGGACCCGGCTTACCGAGTCATTCCGAAAATTATCCTGACTGGCCGCGCTCACGAATACGAAATCGTCCGGGAGGCGCTGAGGGCATTGCCTGAGGGCTCCCCACCTGCCATGGATTTTGTGGTCAAGCAGGAGGGTCCGGAAGTACTGATTCGGGCCATAGGGTGGGCTTTTGCCGAGCATGTTCGCATCAACTGGGACCTGACCATCCGCTGGGGGCGGCAGAATGAACTCTCTTCTCCTTACCTGGTGAGTCTGGTTGCCCCCGACCTGCCCCGGGAACAGTTGGCCGATCGGAGTGCCGAACTGGAGGATGTGCTGCGCAAGTTATTTTACGATTATCAGCAGGTGACTCTTGGGCGCATTCTCACCCGTCGTCCGGGATGGGTGCTCCTGACGGCATTTGCGTACAGACCGCAGGGTCAGGAAGAGCAGTTTGTCCTGGCCTGGGGGCGGAGAGAGGACATTCTGGCCGACCGGATTGGTCACGAATCCCTCCCTCGGGCCACCCGCAGGACACTGATCCTGGCAAAATCTGCGGAGACCATGCGCTGGGGGGCCATAGCGTATCGCCTGGTTGACTGCGAGGAGATTGAAGAAGTCACCACTCTCGCAAGATTCTATCGTCAGCAACCTGCCGGGCGGGTCGCCGCGACCGTGACGGATCTTTTTCAGACCACTCTTCACCCCTGGTACGCGCGGGGCCGGGAGAAGCGGGACCGGTCAGTGGAAGACCTGTGCCGGGAATGGCTGGAGTCCGAGGGCCGGGGAGTATCCCAGCCTGAGTGGGAGAGGCGGATAGCGAGCCTATCCCGGGCGGCTTTGTCTTCAGGGCTTTTGGCAGACCTGGCCTGTCTTTCCAACAGGGTGAGTTTTCGCTTTTCCACCGGGCAGGAGTTCTCCTGCCCCAATCCCCTCCCGTATCTCTTTGGAGAACGTCTGGCGACCAGACCCCCAACACAATGCGGCACGATCCACGGTCGGCTGGACGGGGCCAGCATTCTGGTGGACCGGTCGGGACGGACCTGGGTTGTGGATTTCGGCAAGGTGGGCCCGGGCCCGCTACTCTGGGACTTTGTATTCCTGGAGTCCTCGGTCCGATTTGATATGATGGAGGAAGCGGATCTCGCAGCGCGCTATGAACTGGAGGCGCGGCTGATGGCCCAGCGCCGCCTGGACGACCCGGTGAACTCCGAAGGCCTTACGGCAGATGCGGGAAAAGCGTTGCAGACCATCCACGCCATTCGTGGTCAGGCCGGGGGAGCCGTCGGCCCGGAAATAGAGCCCTACTTGATGGGCCTGCTCTTTTGTGCGCAGGGGCGGTTGCTGGATTACCGGCCCGAATGGCAGTATACACGGGGCGAACTGGTCACCTACGTCCATGCGCTTCTGCTTCTCAGCATGGTTTGTCAGCGGCTGGCGGTTCTGGAGGACCGACTGCAGCAATTGCCTCCACAGGCGGCCCGCAGTCTGTGGCTGGATGAGGAGAACCAGGAGGTTTGGGTGGAAGGGCGGTGTGTCGCTCTGACCCCCCAGGAGTTTCGTCTCCTCAAGTATCTCTACGACCGTGCCAATCTTCTCTGCCGACGGGAGGCGCTTGCCGAGCACGTTTTTGATCTTCCTCTGTCGGGGCTCCGTCCTGAAGAAGTCAGAGAAGCGATGCGGGATACCATCAACTCTGCCATCCGTCGCCTGCGAGAGGAGATTGAGCCGGACCCCGACCATCCAACATACATCCAGACCGTCCGCGGGAGCGGGTACAAACTGGTTCTGCCAGACGTGTCATCATAAGCCAACTCTCTGCGGCCCTCCTTGTTTTGCCACCTTTTAGCCATCTGGTTGCCTTCCTTCGCGCGAAATTGCCATCGGAGTTCGTGGTCGGTCCCTCATCTCACCTCTTCCCATTACCCACCCGCCATTCTATTTTGCATCACGGCGTGTCTCCGTTGGATAGTTACTGACCGATTGCCATCTGCATCCGCGCCGTTTTCCCGCATAATAGAAGCGGCTGGGGAAAATAGTGATCGTCTCTCAACCCGGCGAAGGAGGAGGTGAGATGATGGCGCAGGATATGACGAAAACGATTCTGGTGCTGGTGCTCCTGGGGGCCTGCCTGGCCGTGGCGGTCTTCCGCCCCCAGATTCTCCCGCCTCTCACCCCCACGCCCGCGTCTCCGGGAGGAGCACCCCCGTCGTCCGGATTTCAGGCCCAGGAC
>JAGHZG010000287.1 GCA_017743275.1 Chloroflexota bacterium
GCCCAGTACCGGCTGCTGACCGCTCTGCTGGACGCCCGGGGTCAGGTCGTCTCGCGGGAGGAGATGATTCGCGCCGTGTGGCCCGATGAGGACATCCGGGGAATCTCCGAGCAGGCGCTGGATGCGCTGGTCCGGCGGTTGCGGGAGCGGCTGGCGGAACTGGACCCCCAGCACGAGTACGTCGTGACGGTGCGGGGGTACGGCTTCCGGCTGGAGAACCGGTGACGGACCCCAGACCACTGACGACGGACGACAGACCACTGACCACCGACGACAGACGACGGACGACAGACCACTGACCACTGACGACTGACGACTGACGGCTGACCACTAACTGCTAACGGCTGATAATGATGCGCCGCTGGATACCGTGGTTACTGATGCTGGGAGTCCTGCTGGGACTGGTGGGGGCGGTGACTCCCTGGATTCCCCACCGGGCCGCCGCGCTCCGCCTGAACGCGCTGGACCTTTTCGTCGTGGTCCGGCTGTTGCCGCCGGTGCGGGATGGAGTGGTCCGCATTGCCCGCGAAGTGTTCCTCCTCCCCCTTCTGGCCCCGGCGCTGGTGTTGGCACTGGCCCCCGCGTTCTGCCTCCGGCCGCGCGGGCTGTTCCGCTACGGGGGCCCGCTGGTCGGGGCCGTTCTGGCGCTGACCGTTCTGCCCCCCTATCCGCCCATCCTCACTGCCTGGCGGGACCCCCTCTACCGCGGCCAACTGTTTCTGGTGATAGTGGCCTGCGCTCTGGCGCTGGCGGCACTCTGGGCCCGCCGTCTGCCGGAGCAATGGCGGGGCGGACTGGCATCGGTGCTGGCCCTGATAGGCTGGCTGTTCCCGTTTCTGGCCGTTCTCCGCGTGTGGCCCCTTTTCTCCGCGCTCTACGGGACCCCGGTGGGCATCGGTCCGGGCGTCCTTCTGAGCGCGCTGGGCGCTGGAGTGGTGCTCTCCGTCGGTGTGCTGGTTGCTCTTCCCCGGCGCTGACCGGCGCCTGATTCCGTGAGCGTATCACACTGGGGACATACAGGTGGGCAAAACAGGGCCTCGCGCTCCGGAAAAGGGGGCCAAAAAGGGGCTTCCATCTGCCCATAATGAATTGAGCCAACCTGCAAGTGGGGTACAATGTACCCAACTCTTATGCAAGGTTGGCTCGTATGCCGTATACCACAAAGCGCTGGGTTGTCCAACCAACGGGAGTTCGGCTTTCTGTATTCGCCGGGTGCCCATGGCCTTGCTCTGTACCGGCCTCAGCGTGGACTGGCCGCTGGAGGGGGCCCAGCACCATGTCCCAAACCCGTGACGCTTCCGAGGCAGGGCATTGACCGAACGCCACTTTCGCGGTATATTTACCACGGACCACGGACCACGGACCACGGACTACAGACCACCGACCACTTGCACACTGGGTGTGTCCCGATTTTGTCGGCCTGGCCGCTTTGTAGGACAACTGCGAGCAGTTGTCCTATAATTTCGGGACACACTCTGCACACTTGCCCACTTGCACACTCGCCCACTTGCTCCGGGAGGCCCGATGGACGACCTGACCCACGCTCGTGAAGAATGGGAGAAGCGAACCCTGGAGCCCACGCTCCGGCGGTTCCCCGAACGACAGGAACGATTTGATACCCTCTCCGGCATCCCGCTGGACCGCGTCTACACCCCCGCCGACGTGCCAGTGGACTACCTGCAGGATCTGGGTTTCCCCGGCGAGTACCCGTTCACCCGGGGCGTCCAGCCGACGATGTACCGGGGGCGGCTCTGGACGATGCGCCAGTATGCCGGTTACGCCACCGCTGAGGAGTCCAACGCCCGCTATCGCTACCTGCTGGCCCAGGGGCAGACCGGCCTCTCTGTGGCCTTTGACCTTCCCACCCAGTTGGGCTACGATGCTGATGACCCCCTGGCCTCGGGCGAAGTGGGCAAAGTGGGGGTCTCCATCAGCAGTCTGGACGACATGCGGGTGCTCTTCAACGGCATCCCCCTGGACCAGATCAGCACCTCTATGACCATCAACGCCCCAGCGGCCATCCTGCTGGCCATGTACATCGCCGTCGCCAAAGAGCAGGGGGTGGACCCGAAGCATCTGCGCGGCACGGTTCAGAACGACATCCTGAAGGAGTACATCGCCCGGGGCGCCTATATCTTCCCACCTCGCCCCTCTATGCGCCTGGTGACCGACCTCATCCGCTACTGCGCGACGGAAGTGCCGGAGTGGAACACCATCAGCATCAGCGGTTACCACATCCGCGAGGCCGGCTCCACCGCCGTCCAGGAGGTCGCCTTTACTCTGGCCAACGGTATCGCCTACGTCCAGGCCGCCATAGAGGCCGGGCTGGACGTGGACGCGTTTGCCCCGCGCCTCTCTTTCTTCTTCAACGCCCACAACGACTTTCTGGAGGAAGTGGCGAAGTTCCGCGCTGCTCGTCGCCTGTGGGCCCGCATCATGCGGGAGCGGTTCGGGGCGAAGGACCCCCGTTCCTGCATGCTCCGCTTCCACACCCAGACCGCGGGCTGTACCCTCACTGCGCAGCAGCCGGAACTCAACGTCATCCGGGTCACCCTCCAGGCCCTGGCGGCCGTCCTGGGCGGGACTCAATCTCTCCACACCAACTCGCTGGATGAGGCCCTCTGGCTTCCCACCGAGGAATCCGTCCGCATCGCCCTGCGCACCCAGCAGATTATCGCCCACGAGTCGGGGGTCGCCAACACGGTGGACCCCCTGGCTGGCTCCTACGTGGTGGAGTACCTGACCAACGAGATAGAACATCAGGCTCAGGCGTACATTGAGAAGATAGACGCAATGGGCGGTGTCCTGGTCGCCATTGAGCAGGGCTACATCCAGCAGGAGATTGCCGATGCCGCCTATCGCTACCAGCAGGCGGTGGAGAAGGGGGAGCGGATTGTGGTGGGGGTCAACGCCTACCAAGTAGAGGACGAGGCCCCTCGCCTGAAGCGGCTGGTGGTGGACCCGGCGGTGGAGGCCCGGCAGCGGGAACGGCTGGCCGCGCTGCGGGCCCGTCGGGATTCGGAGCGGGTGTCGGCGATGCTGGCCCGCGTGGAGGCGGCGGCCCGCGCCCCCGACGAGATGTTGATGCCCCTCTTCATCGCGGCGGTGGAAGCGGAGTGCACCCTGGGCGAGATTTGCGGCGTCCTGCGGCAGGTCTGGGGAGAGTACCGCCCGCCTACAACTCTTTAGAGAAAACGGCCTTCACCTGCCACATCAAAATGTTGTTCGTGCCCTTTGTGTTGCCTTCGTGCCCTTCGTGGTTTTGAAAGAAAATGCCCGAAGATACGATGGATACCCTGTTCTCCCTCTCCATAGAGGCCGAAACGACGTTGCGGGACTTCTATGAGGGATTGCTCCGCCTGTTCGGCCACAATTCTCGCGCGGCCAGGGTCTGGGAAGAAATGCGGAGCGATGAGGAGGAACACATCCGCTTCCTGGAAGGGGTGCGCGCCCGCCTGACCCCGGAACAACTGCAGGCGCCAGCGGACCCGGAAATGATGCGGAAACTCCGGAATGTCCTGAACTTTAGTTTCCGCTAACTTTGCCTGCCACAGGCAAAGGAAATCCACCGGAGAGG
>JAGHZG010000288.1 GCA_017743275.1 Chloroflexota bacterium
CCAACCAGAATTCGCTAAAATTATACATAATGTCTTAAACAAACGCAATTGGTATAAGCGCTGGAAAAGGATACATTCCGAAGGGATGGACTTATCGTCCACCTCATGCCGAGCGATTTGAGTTCGGCTGCTCCGGCGGAGACGGCCTTACTCAACCGGAGGGGTGCAGCTTCATCCTGCGCTATGCAGAATACATCATTGTCTTCAGCACGCCTATGGCAGACTATATGACTCTGGATGATCTCCAACGAGTTCTTGAGGTGATTGATAAGGAAATGACTCGTCACTTGAAAAATTCAACCCTGCGCCCAGGTCCCCGGCCTGTGCCAACCGCATTGGATAATTAAATCAGAGGAACCGTAAGAGGGAAGTAATCCCCTCCTACGACCGCCGCTTCACCGGCCAGCGGTGGGAGGCGTCCCTCGGCCTGTATGACTACCGGGCGCGCTTTTATGACCCCACGCTGGGCCGCTTCCTGCAGCCCGACCCCCTGGTGCCGGAGCCGGGGAACCCGCAGGCCCTCAACCGGTATGCGTATGTCTACAACAACCCCCTGCGCTACGTCGATGGGGGTGGGCATCTCCCGGTCGTTCCCCTCCTGGTGGCCGGGGCGATCATCGCCCTCAAGATCATCGACTACGGCTGGACGGCATGGGATGCCTACCAGAGCCTGCGGGTGCTGAACGATCCCAACGCCCTGGAGGCAGCCAGGGCCGAAGCCGCTGCCAACCTGGCCCTCATCGCCGTCACCGAGGCCGCCGAGCCCGATGACCTGCTCCCGGTCGCCCTGCCCCTCGATGACCTGGCCCGGAAAGGGATCTTGAAGGCAGGCCGGGAGATCGGAGAACAAGCCACACGACAGGCTGTGGAGGAAGTCGCGTCTGCAGCCATCCGGAAGCCGCCCATCGTCATCGGAGAGAATATGGAGCGCGTGCGAAGGTATGCCCAGAAGATCGGAGCAGAGACCATTGATGACTGGTTGGGTGGACGCAAGTGGACTCCGGAACTCAACGATGAATTTATAAATACAGTCAAGAGAGAGGGACGGGAGGTAGTAGACATTGGCCCTGATTTCAATCGTCGCTTAAGGTATCGACTGGATCCTACGGATCATTTGGGACGGCCTCCGAGTATAGTCTACGGGCGAGAGCGTCGTCAACTATCAGGCTATCCAAATTACCGACGTGTATACGAGCGTTTCTGGAAATATGGTGGTGGCGTTCCAGGGCTAGATTATTAAGGGGGGAGATTATGAGCATATCTTCCAGCGAGTGCCAGGAATTCGCAAGGCTTGTCCAGAAATACTTCGCTTTCCTGGCAGATTACGGGTTTAAGCGTGCTCATCAATATGAAATCAGCTCAAGCACATTTTGCAAGGTGGTGTATCTTGGAAAGCATGTAGCCATTGAGATATATCTGGATATTCGGGATAACTATGTGGGAATAACAATCGTTAAAGTAATAAATGGATTACCAAAAGATAAGCTACATGGAGGGTTTCATGCAGATTTAGGAGATTATCTAAAAAAGCGCGGCCGCTTTCGAAAGATCCCTATTCAACCGTTTGAATCATCTATTGAGACAGCCCTTGCGATATGGGCAAAACATTTGTATCTGGAAGGAGGAGAAATATTAGAGGATACCCCTCATTCGCTTCCTATTACAGACATGGGATGAAATCCTCATGTCTCTTCCATAGAAGCTTGCCAGGTAGACCGGCCTCTTCCCCACCGACCGCCGTTACACCGGGCAGCGGTGGGAGGCGTCCCTCGGGCTCTACGATTACCGAGCACGGTTCTACGACCCCGCCCTGGGCCGCTTCCTGCAGCCGGATCCCATCGTGCCCGAGCCCGGGAACCCCCAGGCGCTTAATCGGTATGCGTATGTTTACAACAACCCCCTGCGCTACACCGATCCCACGGGACACTGCCCGTGGTGCATCGCCATCGGATTTGGCATCCTGATCGGCGCGGGGGTGAGCTACGGCGTCCAGGTGGCCGCGAATATCAGCCAGAACGGCCTCACCGTCCAGGCCTTCACTCACGTAAACTGGGCAGCCGTAGGGGCCGGAGCAGTAGCTGGGGCAGTGGGCGTTGCGACCTTTGGCGTGAGCACGGCCGTGCTGGGAACCAGTTTGGCTGGGATGATGGCGGCGGGAGCGGCCAGCGGAGCCGTGGCCGGGCAGGCGGCTATCGCTACAGAGAACGTGCTCAGCGGACGGGAGATCACAGAAGGCCTGGGCCATCCCTCCGATATTGCTCGGGATGCCATTGCCGGGGCTATGCTGGCGGGCGTGGGTCGAAGCATAGATATCGCCCTCATCCGGGCCCGATATCCAGGGTATTACAGCCGTTACATTTCCGAGGCCGAATTGCAGGCTATTCAGGAACGGGCTTGCTCCGCGGGGGAAGGCCCAAGGAGACCTATTTCACAATAAATCGTTTCGAGACCGCTAAAGAAGCTACGTCCCGATTAGCTTTGCCCAGCCCCCCTCAATACCGAGTGGATTTCCAGATTGTGAATCAACCTCATATCCTCGGTCCACAGCGAGTTCGACCCTGGATTCGGCCTATACGTTCAGGATTCCGCGCTGGTTTCGGAATAGAATATTGGACAACAGATCCTGTTAAGGTGCGAATCATTCATGTACTTTAGTTTCCGCTAACTTTGCCTGCCACAGGCAAAGGAAATCCACCGGAGAGGTCTCCGGTAGAGGGTTCTTTCACCAATTGGCGAAGAAATCTGGCCTTTCAGGCCCTTCAATCACCCCTGGGAGGGGCTTTTTGACGCCGATGAGCCTGGATTCCCTTGGGAAGATGGGCGGTTACCGAGTGTTTTTCCCGAATTCTCCCGTCCAGCGGCAAATCTTGGGGAAATCCCCCCTGGGCCAGCACCCGCCGCAGCCGTCCCGGACTCGGTTGGGGCTGCCGATCCCAGAACCCGGTTGGCACTGGCGGCAACACCGCTGCCAGGTAGAGCAAAATGTTCGCCGCCAGCAGGGCCAACTCCGGCAGCCGCCAGATGCTCTCCGGCGCAAACACCCACTGCCGTTCCAGCCCCAGGAGCGGCTTGGCCACCTGGGGAATCTGCTCCACCGGCCACCGTTCCCGGTAGAGGCGGAAAACCGCTTCCGGGCTCACCGGGAGGTTGGTGATCAACACCAGGGGTTTCCGATACGCCGGGTCCCGAAAAACCCAGATACTGAAAGTGGCGTTGTCCGCCGATACCTTCTGGTCACTCCGCACCAGGCCGTGATACCCGTGGGCGCGGATCTCCCGCCCCTGGTACACAAATGTCCGCTCCTCATCCGGTGGGGTGGCCGGGAGCGTCCGATCCCGGTATCGGCGAGCCAGGGGACGAACCAGTTCCCCGTATTCCGGGGGATGCCCTTGCTTCTTGCGAGGCGGGAGTTGATTCCGCCGGGCCGTACAGTTCTCCCGCCCCCGAATGAGGTACCAGCGGACGCCCGCCTCCTGGACTTCGGCTATGGAGACCCCTCCATCAAAGGTCAATACCTCATCGGGCATCAGGATTCGGGCGGTTTCC
>JAGHZG010000289.1 GCA_017743275.1 Chloroflexota bacterium
GTCCGTAACCTTCGTATCCCCTTCAGGGTATAGTATGCCACAGAGGAGGAATTTTCGCCAGAGGGGGCAGCAGGTCAACGGCCGGCCAGGATGGACCGGGCACGGGCAATCTGCGCCCGAACGGCCTCCCGGGCCGTCCCGCCCTGGGACGCCCGACGCTCCACGGAGCGGTGGGGGTCAAAGACCTGATAGAGGTCCGGTCCGAAAAGGGGGGAGATGGCCTGGAACTCTTCCAGCGGAAGCGCGCGCAGGGGCAGACCCAACGCCTCCGCCCGACGGACGACCTGGCCGACCAGGTGGTGGCTCTGCCGGAACGGGACGCCCCGCTCCACCAGATAGTCGGCCAGGTCCGTCGCCAGCATCCCGTCGTCCAGCGCCGCTTCCATCCGTTCGGGGTTGACCTGCAGTGTGCGCACGACGCCCGCTGCCACCGGTAGCGCCAGGTTCAGCGTGTCCACCGCGTCAAAGAGAGGCTCCTTGTCTTCCTGCAGGTCTTTGTTGTATCCTGTGGGCAGTCCCTTCAGCGTCGTCAGCATCCCGGTCAGGTGGCCGACCAGCCGCCCGGCCTTGCCCCGCAGGAGTTCCAGGGAGTCGGGATTGCGCTTCTGGGGCATCAGACTGGATCCGGTAGCATACGCTTCGTCTATCACCACAAACCCGAATTCGGCCGACGACCAGAGGATGAGGTCCTCTGCCAGACGGCTGAGGTGGACCTGCAGGAGCGCCGCCCAGAAGAGGAATTCGGCCACGAAGTCCCGATCGGAGACGCCGTCTATGCTGTTTTCGCAGATAGAGGGGAAGTTCAGTTCGGTGGCGAGGAAGGCGCGGTCTATCCCCAGCGAATGGCCCGCCAGGGCCCCGGAGCCCAGGGGCAGGACAGCGACGCGCCGCTCCAGTTCGTCCAGCCGCTCCCGGTCCCGATGGAAAGCCCAGAAGAAACTCATCAGCCAGTGGCTGAAGCGGACGGGCTGGGCGTGCTGCAGGTGAGTGTAACCGGGCATGATGATGTCCAGGTGCCTCTCAGCCTGCGTGAGGATGGCTTCCTGAAGGTCGGTCAGGTGCTGGCGGAGGGGCGGGATTTCGTCCATCAGATACAGCCGCAGGTCGGTCGCCACCTGGTCGTTGCGGCTGCGGCCGGTATGGAGTTTATCCGCCACCGGGCCGACGTGCTCCCGTAGCCGCCGCTCCACGGCAGTGTGGATGTCCTCATCGGTGGGGAGAAAGACGAACTCCCCGGCGGCGAACTCCTGCGCGACCGCCTCCAGTCCCTGAACCAGGCGTTCCCGCTCGTCGGGGGAGATCAGCCCGGCCCGGGCCAGGGCGCGGGCGTAGGCGATGCTCCCCCGGATGTCCGCGGCCCACAGGCGATGGTCAAACCCGATGGACGCGTTAAACGCCTCCATCAGGCGGTCTGTTTCCTTCCCGAAACGGCCTCCCCAGAGTTTCATCTTCTCCCTCAAAAATAAAATATTTGATTTAGTCCCGCTGGACCCCGGTCATCGGTGGGGCCGGTATCCCTTTCTCCACCAGGGCCCGGATTTTCAGGGGCAGGCCAAAGAGATTGATGAACCCCTGGGCGTCGGCCTGGTTGTAGACTTGGTCCTTGCTGAAAGTGGCGTAGTCTTCCCGGTAGAGGCTGTACGGAGATTTCCGGCCCACCACGATGCAGTTGCCCTTGTAGAGTTTCAGCCGCACCGTGCCGGTGACGGTCTCCTGCGTCTTGCGGACGAAGGCGTCCAGAGCCTCCCGCAACGGGGTGAACCAGAGGCCGTAGTAGACCAGTTCGGCGTAGCGGAGCGCAATCATGTCCTTGAAGTGCATCGTCTCCCGGTCCAGGCAGAGGGTCTCCAGTGCGCGGTGGGCGATATGGAGAATGGTGCCGCCGGGGGTCTCGTAGACGCCGCGCGATTTCATCCCCACCAGTCGGTTCTCCACCATATCCGTCCGCCCCACGCCGCAGGCGCCGCCGACCCGGTTCAGGTAGACCATCAGGTCCACCGGGCCGTAGCGCGTCCCGTTGATGCCGACCGGCACCCCCTGCTCAAACTCCAGTTCCAGATACGTCGGCTGGTCTGGCGCCGCTTCGGGGGCGACGGTCATCTGGAACATCTCCTCCTCGGGCTCCAACCACGGGTCCTCCAGCGGGCCGCCCTCGTGGCTCAGATGCCAGAGGTTGCCATC
This sequence comes from Chloroflexota bacterium, assembly GCA_017743275.1. Classification (GTDB taxonomy): domain Bacteria; phylum Chloroflexota; class Anaerolineae; order B4-G1; family DUEL01; genus SpSt-77. Next base: position 2,182 of record JAGHZG010000289.1, read on the forward strand.
GCGGCTGTAGATGGAGCGGGAAGTGGCGGAGACAGGAATGGCATGGGACGCAGCAAAGGCCAGCAGGTCCTCCCGGGAGCGCAATTCCCACTCCCGCCAGGGGGCGATGACCTTCAGTTGGGGGTTGAGGGCCTTATAGGTCAGTTCAAACCGGACCTGGTCGTTGCCCTTGCCGGTGCAGCCGTGGGCGACGGCCTCCGCCCCCTCCTGGTCGGCGATCTGGACCTGGTATTTGGCGATCAGCGGACGGGCGAAGGATGTGCCCAGCAGGTACTGTCCCTCGTAGATGGCGCCGGCCATCATCGTGGGGAAGGCGTATTCCCGCAGGAACTCCTCCCGCAGGTCGGCCACGTACGCCTTGCTGGCCCCGGTGGCCAGGGCCTTCCGGCGGATCGCCTCCAGGTCGTCCCCCTGACCCAGGTCGGCGGTGAAGGTGATGACTTCACACCCGTACCGCTCCTTCAACCAGGCCAGGATCACCGATGTGTCCAGTCCTCCAGAATAGGCCAGTACGACTTTCATTGCAATGCCTCCTTCAGGGATAGGGGAATCAGGGGAATCAGGAGAATCAGGAGAATCAGGAGAATCAAGAGAATTGGTGAATCGTTCACTGATCATTTTGTCATTGGTCATTATCATTGGGCCATTTCCCGGATCACCTTCTCCAGCACGCCGATGGCCCGGCGGAACTCCTCCAGGTCTATGTGCTCCTCGGGCGTGTGGTCCAGGGCGGAATCGCCCGGACCGTAGGCGATGATGGGGCATCCCCAGGCGGGCCCGACGATGTTCATATCTGAAGTCCCCGTCTTCAACTTGAAGGACGGCGTTCCGCCGCAGGCCCGGATGGCTCGCAGGAAGCGGCGCGCCAGGGGGTTGTTCTTGTCGGCCTGGTACGGCGGGACCTCGTCCTCCACGAGAATCTCGGCCCCGTCGGCCCATTCCCGCATCCGCGCCTTCAGTTCGGAGACGTCCAGGCCGGGGGGAAGCCGCAGGTTCAGCCCCATCGTCACCTCCTCGGTCAGGCCGTTGCTGCGGGTGGCGATGTGCCGGAGAGAGGGGTCCAGGGTGTGAAACCGGTGGCTTTCGCCGTGGTTGTGGCGGGCGGCGTGGTCGGCCAGACCGTTCCAGAACCGGACCGCCCGCTCGGCGACGGACGGCATCCCGGCGGCGGAGTGGCGCCGGGGGACGCGCAGGCGGTAAGTGATGGAAAGGCTCCCTTTGTAGCCGATGGTGATGGACGACCAGCCTCCCGGCTCGCCGATGATAACAGCATCCGGGGCGGGGGAGTGCAGGAGTGCGCGGGCCCCGGCGGAAGTCCTCTCTTCCTCCACGGCCCCCACCACCCGCACG
>JAGHZG010000290.1 GCA_017743275.1 Chloroflexota bacterium
GTGGGGGTGAGGGCCGGAAGGAACCATGCCCAAACGAGACTTCACCCGGCTGACCCAGATTGCCTCCTGCGCGGGTTGAGCGGGGAAACTGGCCCCCGGGGCCCTGGCGCAGGTCCTGCGCCCCCTGCTGGACTCGTTGGAGGAAAGCGAGCGTGTCGTCGTCGGGCTGGGCTCGCCCGACGACGCCGTCGTCTACCGGATGGAGAACGGCACCCTGCTGGTCGCCACGGCGGACTTCTTCGCGCCGGTGGTGGACGACGCCTATACCTACGGCGCCATCGCCGCCGCCAACTCCATCAGCGACGTCTACGCCATGGGCGGGACGCCCTTCCTGGCCCTCAACCTGGCCGCGATTCCCTCGGACATGCCGCCGGAGATCGCCGCGGAGATTTTCCGGGGCGGGATGGAGAAGGCGCGGGAGGCGGGCGTGGTCGTCGCCGGTGGGCATACGATGGACGATAAGGAACCCAAGTACGGCCTGGCCGTCATCGGGACGGTGGAGCCGGAGCGGTTGCTGCTGAAGGGCGGCGCGCGGCCCGGGGAGCACCTGGTGCTGACCAAACCCCTGGGCTCCGGCGTCATCACCACCGCCTACCGGGCCGGGCAGGCCTCGCCGGAGGCGCTGGCCCAGGCCGTCCCCTGGATGCTGCGGCTGAACCGGGACGCGGTCCGGGCCGTCCACGCCACCTCCGCCCGCGGCGCCACCGACATCACCGGCTTCGGCTTCCTGGGCCACGCGGCGGAGATGGCCCTGGCCGCGGGGGTCCGCTTCCGGGTCTGGGCGGACCGGGTCCCCATCTTGGAGGCCGCCCGCCCCCTGGCCGACCTCTGGCTCTTCCCCGGCGGGACAGCGGCCAACGAGATGCACTTCGGCCAGTGGGTGACCTTTGCCCCGTCCATCCCGGAAGAAGTCCAGATGCTCCTCTACGACGCGCAGACCAACGGCGGCATCCTGGCGGCCATCCCCGCCGCCGAGATGGACCGCTTCGCCGAAGCGTGCCGGGCGCTGGACCAGCCCTTCTGGGAGGTCGGGGAGGTGGTGGAAGGGGAGCCGGGGATTGAGGTCAGGTGACAGGCAGGTGACAGTCACCTTTAAGGTGACTGTCACCTAACGGAGGCGACATGATTTACCTGGACAACGCGGCCACGTCCTGGCCCAAGCCGCCGCAGGTCCTGGCGGCGATGGCCCACTTTCTGACCGAAGTGGGCGCCAACCCGGGCCGCTCCGGGCACCGGCTCTCCGTGGAGGCCGGGCGCATCGTCTACGCCGCGCGGGAGGCGGTGGCCGAACTCTTCCACGCCCCCGACCCGCTGCAGGTGGTCTTCGGCCTCAACGCCACCGAGGGGCTCAACCTGGCCCTGCGGGGGCTCCTGCGCCCCGGCGACCACGTCGTCACCTCCAGCATGGAGCACAACTCGGTGATGCGGCCCCTGCGGGCCCTGGAGCGGGAAGGGGTCCCAGTGACCGTCGTCCCCTGCTCACCGGAGGGTTTCCTGGACCCGCAGGCGGTCCTTTCGGCCCTCCGGCCCGAAACCCGACTGGTTGTTCTCAACCACGCCTCCAACGTGACGGGGACCCTGTTACCGGTGGCGGAGGTGGGACGGGCCCTGCATCGGATGGGCGGCCCGTTGTTGGTGGTGGACGCGGCGCAGAGCGGGGGCGCCGTCCCCATAGACATGCAGGCCAACGGCATTGACCTGCTGGCCTTCACCGGACATAAGTCCCTCTACGGCCCAACGGGCACTGGCGGCCTTATCATTGGAGACCGGGTCCCGCTGGAGGAGTTCCGGCCCCTCATCCGGGGCGGGACGGGGAGCCGGTCCGAACGGGAGGAGCAGCCGGACTTCCTGCCGGACATGTGCGAGAGCGGCACTCCCAACGCGGTGGGGCTGGCAGGGCTGGAGGCCGGGGTCCGCTGGGTGCTGGAACGGGGCGTGGAGGCCATCCGCGCCCACGAGGTGGAGTTGACCCGGCGGCTGCTGGACGGCCTGCGGGAAATCCCCGGCGTGACGGTCTACGGGCCGGACGACGCGCGCCTCCGGACGGCGGTGGTCTCTTTCAACATCGCCGGGATGGAGCCCTCGGAGGTGGGGATGCGGCTGGACGAGGAGTACGGCATCATGTGCCGGGTGGGGCTCCACTGCGCGCCTGCGGCCCACCGCACCATCGGCACCTTCCCCGCCGGGACCGTCCGCTTCGCGCTGGGGGCTTTCACCACGCGGGAGGAGGTGGACGCCGCGCTGTGGGCCGTGGCCCGTCTGGCCCGGGGATGAGGGGGCCTTGGCGGCGGCCACAGGCCGCCGCCAAAGCCCCACCCCCTCTACAGGAGGAGGCTTATGGAGAAAATCGTGGATGCCCGGGGGCTACCCTGCCCCCAGCCGGTTCTGCTGACCCGCGATGCGCTGCGGGAAAGCGACGCAGTGACCACCATCGTGGATAGCGACACCGCCCGCCACAACGTGAACCGGATGGCCGAGAAGGCCGGATACAGCGTGCAGGCCGAGGAGCGGGAGAACGGGGTGTATCTGCATATCCGCCGGAGCGAGGCCGCGCCGCAGGCCGCTCCGACCCCTCAGCCGCAACCGGCCAGCGGCCCGCTGGTCCTGGTCATCCCCTCGGAGTTCATGGGACGGGGAGAACATGAGGAACTGGGGCAGATTCTCATCCGGGGCTTCCTGCATACCCTGAACGAGGTCAGCCCGCTGCCCGACGTCATCATCTTCTTCAACAGCGGGGTCAAACTGGTGGTGGAGGGGTCGCCCGTGCTGGAGGACCTGTGCACCCTGGCAAACCAGGGGGTCCAGATTCTGGTCTGCGGCACCTGCCTGGGGTACTACGGCCTGAAGGAGAAAGTCGCCGTCGGCGAAGTGTCCAACATGTACACCATCGCCGAGACGATGCTGCAGGCGGGGAAAGTCGTTTCACTGTAGCGTAGCGCAGGATTTATCCTGTACCGGATTCAATCCTGCGCCATAAATCGCTGGTACAGCCCTTCCAGTTCCTCTTCCGAGTAGTAGTAGATGATGATCCGCCCCCCCTTCTTCCCCGGGCGGACCTGGACGCGCGTACCCAGCGCCTGCCGGAAACGGTCCTCCAGGGCCTGGATTTCTGGGGCGGCGGACCGGGCAGGCGGTCGCTGGGGCCGGGTCTGCAGAATCCGCCCCACCAGTTCCTCCGTCTGGCGGACGGTCAGGCCCTGGCGCATCACCATTCGCAGCGCCGCGACCTGGGCCTCGGGGTCTTCCAGCGCCAGGAGCGCCCGGGCATGCCCCTCCCCGATGCGGCCGTTGAGGAGCGCTTCCTTGACCGCGTCGGTGGCCTTCAGCAGGCGCAGCGTGTTGGTGATGGCGACCCGGCTCTTGCCCACCCGCTGAGCGACCTCTTCGTGGGTCAACCCAAACTCCTCAATCAGTTGCCGGTAGGCGCTCGCCTCCTCCAGCGGGTTCAGGTCCTTCCGCTGCAGGTTCTCCACCAGGGCCAGTTCCAGCGTCTGCTGGGGGGCCAGGTCCTTGACGATGACAGGCAC
>JAGHZG010000291.1 GCA_017743275.1 Chloroflexota bacterium
CTCCCGGATCCGGAGCCGCTGCCGGATATGGACCGGGAGCGCATCCGCGCGCTTCTGGAAGGGAAAGAGGGCGTCCTGGACCCGCAGGAGGGGGCCGAGGTGGCGGCGGCCTGCGGCCTGACGGTCCCGCCGTCGGGCCTGGCCGCGTCCGCGGAGGAGGCCGTCGCGCTGGCGGAGAGGATGGGGTATCCCGTGGTGCTCAAGCGGGTGGCCCCCGGCCTGGTCCACAAGAGCGACGCGGGCGGCGTCGTCGTCGGCCTGCGGAACGCCGATGCCGTCCGGGAGGCCTTTGCCCGCGCCGTCCGGCCCGGGGAGCGCGCGCTGATCCAGCGGATGGCCCCACCGGGGGGACTGGAGGTCATCGTCGGCGCGCACCGGGACGGGCAATTCGGGCCGCTGGTGATGGTCGGCCTGGGCGGCGTCTACGTGGAAGTGCTGCGGGATGTGGCCTTCCGGCTGGCGCCGCTGAGCCGGGAGGAGGCGCGCGGGATGCTGGAGGAAACGGCCGTCGGCCGCCTGCTGGCGGGCGTGCGGGGCCAGGCGCCCCGGGACGCGGAAGCCGTGGTGGATGCCCTCTGCCGGGTGGGCTGGCTGATGGCGGAGTTCCCCCAGGTGGCGGAGGTGGACCTGAATCCGATCATCGTGGGGGAGCGAGGGGCGTGGGCGGTGGATGTGAGGGTCGTGAAACGTGAAACGTGAAACGTAAAACGTAAAACGTGAAGGAGGTCGGATGGCAGAGAGTCAAAACGCCCCCAAGATGCCCCCATTGTGGATTGTGAAACTGCGGGCTCCCTTCTTTGTCGCCGACCTGGTGCCGGTGGTGCTGGGGACGGCGCTGGCATGGGCCCGCACGGGGGCCTTCAACTTCTGGTATTTTCTGCTCACTCTGATCGGTGCCGTGGCGCTCAACGCCGGCACCAATATGACCAACGATTACTTTGACCACAAGTGGGGCTCGGATGAGGTGAACACCGAGTTCGCCAACCCCTTCACCGGGGGCAGTCGCCTCATCCAGATGGGGCTGGTCAGGCCCCAGGAGATGCTCTGGCAGGGAATTGGCTTCTTTGTCCTGGGCGGGCTGATCGGCCTGTTCCTGGCCTTCACCCGAAGTTGGGCCATCCTCTGGCTGGGGGTCATCGGGGTCTTCTGCGGCTACTTCTACACCGCGCCCCCATTCCGGCTGGCGCGGACCGGCTTCGGCGAACTGGTGGTAGGGCTCTGTTTCGGCCCGCTGATGGTCCTGGGCGCCTACATCGTCCAGACCCGGCAACTGGCCTGGGAGCCGGTGGTCGCGGCCATCCCCGTCGGCATTCTGATCGCGCTGGTCCTCTGGATCAACGAGTTCCAGGACATGAAGGCGGACGCGGCGGTGGGGAAGAACCACCTGGTAGTGCGGATGGGGCGCCGTCGGGCGGCGGTGGCCTACGGGGTTCTGCTGGCCCTGGCCTATCTCTTCATCGTGGGTGGCATCCTGCTGGGTGGCGTGACCCCCTTCGCGCTGATCGGGCTGCTGACGGTTCCGCTGGCGGTCCAGGCCTACCGCATCGCCCGGGTCCACTACGACCACCCGCGGGAATTAACCCCGGCCAACGCGCTGACCATCCGCATCCACCTGACGACCGGGCTTCTCCTGGGGTTGGGGTATCTGATCCAGGGGGTGGTCCGGTATCTGTCGTAGCGCCAGCGCAGGCTGACAGCCTGCGCTACAGGCCATTGTAGCACAGGCCGCCAGGTCTGTTGGTGCAGGCTGACAGCCTGCGCTACGGGTTCGTTGTAGCACAGGCCGCCAGGCCTGTTGATGCAGGCTGACAGCCTGCACTACAGGTTGAGGACTAATGACGTTTTCATCCCCAGAAGAGAAACGGGCCTACACCCACGACCTCTTTGGTCGCATTGCGCCGCGCTATGAGTTCATCAACCGGGTGATGTCATTGGGGCAGGTAGAGTCATGGCGGCGGGCCGCCGCCGAGGAGGCCTGCGTGCCGCCGGGCGGCTGGGTGCTGGATGTGGCGACGGGGGAGGGCGGAATGGCGCGGGCCCTCCTCCGACGGTGGCCCGGGGTGAAGGTGGTGGGGCTGGATTTCAACCGGGAGATGCTCCGGATGGGCCGCGCCCACTCCGCCGGATGGCCGGTCCGCTGGATCGAGGGGGACGCTCTCCGTCTCCCCTTCCCCGACAATCAGTTTGACGCCGTCGTCAACGCCTTTATGCTCCGCAACGTCACCGACGTCCGGGCCGCGCTGGCCGAGCAGGCCCGGGTGGTCCGGCCCGGCGGGCGGGTGGTCTGCCTGGAGATGGCTTGGCCCCGACATTCTCTCTTCCGGCCCCTCTTTCATATGTATTTCGGGGGCATCGTGCCAGTACTGGGGTGGGTCCTGACAGGTCACCTGGACGCGTACCGCTACCTGCCCCGCTCGGTGCAGGCGTTTCTGCCGCCAGAGGGACTGTCGGCGACCATGGAGGCCGTCGGTCTCCGTTCGGTGCGCTACCGGTTGCTGATGATGGGGACGGTGACTCTGCACGTGGGGATAAAGGGGTGATCCACGAAGGACACGAAGAGTGAGTCCACTACAAAACAAATCGCAGAGCACGCAGAGAGCGCAGGGGTTCTTTTTAAATAATATTACTCTGCGCACTCTGCGGTCTCTGCGATAAAGAACCCTTTTTGTATCCTTCGTGTCCTTCGTGGTTTTTCAAATCACGGGCCTGCCCCGTAGAGGGCCGCGTAGATGGCGTAGTGTTCCCGAATCCGCTGCAGGTAGAGCCGCGTTTCCCCAAAGGTGATCTGCTCCAGGAACATGTCCGGGTCTTCCCCCGCCGCGTCCAGCCAGCGCTGCGCGTTGGAGGGACCCCCGTTGTAGGCCGCCAGCGCCGCGTCCAGCCGCCCGAAGCGGTCCCGCTGACGCGCCAGGTACCAGGTCCCGAAGCGGACGCTGACGTAGGGGCGGTAGAGGTCGGCAGTTCGGTAGTTCGGCGGCCAGCCCAGTTGACCGGCGATGTACTCACCGGTGGAGGGGATGACCTGCATCAGACCGTGCGCGGCCGCCGAGGAGGTCGCGATGGCCTCAAAGAGGCTCTCCTGGCGGACCAGCGCGAACATCAGCAAGGGCGACACTCCTTCCCGCTCCGCGTCGGCCACGATGAGGTCTTCGTAGTACGTCGGGTAGGCCAGGCGGGCCAGGAAGGGCGGGGCATCCAGCGGGGAGGCGCCCATCAGCCGCAGAACGGTCGCCGCCGCGATGATGGAGGACCGGTAGAGGCCGATGTCGCGGAAGAGGAGGGCCAGTCGGTACTGGGTCAGGGCGTCTCCGGCGGTGTCCTTCCGGAGCGCTTCCAGTTCCCCTTTGGCCTCTTCGGGCCGGCCCAGGCGCCAGAGTTCCAGCCCACGCACCAGACGGGGGTCGTTCAGGAGCGCGGCGTCCGGTTCGCTCAAGCGGTCCGTGGGGGAGATGCCCAGGCGCGCGGCCAGCCAGGTCTCTGCCTCGGCCTGCATCTGGGGCGTCTGGGGGGCCGGGGCGTAGCGGAC
>JAGHZG010000292.1 GCA_017743275.1 Chloroflexota bacterium
TAGCCCGAAGGGCTTCGTATGATGAGCCCGGACGTTTACGTCCGGGCGATGGGCTCTGGAGGTAACCGTTGCGACGATACCGACGCCGGGACTGGTCTCTCATCATTGTGATCGTCATCGGGGTGCTGCTGGCCATTCTGGGCTGGCAGTGGCTGCGCTTCCGGGCCGACCTGCGGGTGTTGCCCCCCAACGTCTCCGTCGCCGGAATGGATGCCTCCGGGATGGCGGTGGAGCAGGTCCTGGCGGCCCTGGATGGGGCCTACGCTCAGCCGGTCCAACTTTCCTACCAGGGCCAGCCCGTCATCCTGGCACCGGAGGCGGTGGCCTTCCAGTTTGACCGGGAGGCGACGCGCGCCGCACTGGAGGCCGTCCGGACAGGCCGGAACAACCTCTCCGGCTTCCTGGCGTACCTGCTGCGCCGTCCATCGCCCCCTGTGGAGGTAATGCCAGCGGTCCGGTACTCATCGGAGCGGCTGGACGCCTTCCTGGCGCGCGTCGCCCAGCAGTACGACCGCCCGCCCCAGGAGCCGGTCCCCCTGCCGGAGGCCCTCACCTTCCGCGCCGGCCGCGCGGGCTACGAACTGGACCGGGAGGCCTCGCGCCAGTTGGTGGAGGCGGCGCTGAAGTCGGCGGTGAACCGTCAGGTGGAACTGGTGGTCCGCACGAGCGAGGCCCCGCCTCTTCAGATGCGCCATCTGGAGGAGATGTTGAAGTCGCTACTGGCGGGATTTAACGGCATCCCCAGCATCTTCATCAAGGACCTGCAGACGGGCGAGGAACTGGAGATCAACCCGGACGTCGCCTACGCCGGGATGAGCGTGCTGAAGATCGCCGTGATGATGGAGACGTACCGGGTGCTGGACGGGCTTCCGGATCCCCAGCAGACGAAGTTGCTGACGGAGACCATGACCGTCAGCGGCAATTTCACTGCCAACCTGCTCCTGCGGAACGTCATCGGCAGTGGTGACGCCTACCAGGGCGTGGAGAATCTGACGGCGTCCATGCGCTACCTGGGTCTCATCAACACCTTTATGGCGGCCCCGTACGATGAGACCGCGCCGCCGCCGGCCATTGTTACCCCGGCTAACTCCCGTACCGACCTGAACACCAATCCCGACCCCTATATGCAGACGACGGCGCGGGAGATTGGGCTGATGCTGGAGATGATTTACCAGTGCAGTCGGGGCGGAGGGGCGCTGATGGTGGCCTTTCCGGGCGCGTTCACTCCTGAAGAGTGCCAGCAGATGCTGGACATCATGTCCCAGGACCACACGGATAGCATGATTGAGGCGGGGTTGCCCCCGGGCACGAAGTTCGCCCGCAAGCACGGCTGGATCGGCGACACCCACGCCGATGCGGCCATCGTCTTCAGCCCCAGCGGCGACTTCATCCTGGTGGTCTATCTCTACCGCCCTCAGTGGCTGGAGTGGGACGTCTCCAATCCCCTGGTCCAGCGCATCGCGACGGCGACGTACAATTACTTTAACCCGAAGTAGGGAGTAGGGAGTACGAAGTAGGGAGGAGGGAGTATGGGAGCGATCGTCAGTTTTCAGCAACTGGATGCCTGGAAGGAGGCGCATTCGCTGGTGCTGAAGGTCTACCAGGTGACTCAGGCCTTCCCCCGGCATGAGCAGTTTGGTCTGGTGTCCCAGATGCGCCGGGCGGCCGTATCGGTACCGGCGAATATCGCGGAGGGATTCAAGCGGCGCGGGATTGGCGAGAAGGTCCGCTTCTACAACCAGGCCGAGGCGTCCCTGGAAGAACTGAAGTACTATTTCCTGCTCTCCAGGGACCTGGGATACATTCCTCCCAGCAATGACCTGATAGCCCAATCGGAACGGGTGGGCCGGTTGCTGAGCGGCCTCATCTCCAGCACCGAACGCCGCCGCTGACCCTCACCCCTACTTCCTACTCCCTACTTCCTACTCCGATAGAGACCGGGCCCGTAAATGAAATGGAAGGGGGATAAGCCCCCTACTTCCTACTCCCTACTTCCTACTCCGGAAGGAGGCCCCATGCCCGACAATCTCTACCTGGGCCGTGAATACGACCTGACGACCGGCACCATTACCGACCGACCGGTCCTCTATCCCCCGCGCAACCTCACCACCCACGCCGTCATCCTGGGGATGACCGGGTCCGGCAAGACTGGCCTGGGCGCCGTCCTGTTGGAAGAAGCGCTCCTGCAGGGCATCCCCGTCCTGGTCCTGGACCCCAAGGGGGATATGACCAACCTTCTCCTGACCTTCCCGCGCCTCTCCCCGGAGGAGTTCGCGCCCTGGATAGACGCGGAGGCCGCCCGGCGGGAGGGGCATTCTGTAGAGGAGGCCGCCGCAGAGGAGGCCCGCCGCTGGCGGGAGGGACTGGCCCAGTGGGGCATCGGTCCGGAGCGGATCGCCCAACTGCGGGAAGGGGCGGACTTCGTCATCTTCACCCCCGGCTCCACGTCCGGCGTCCCCGTCAACGTCCTGCACCGCTTCCAGGCCCCCGGCCCGGAGGAAATGGCGGACGACGACCAGCGGCAGGAGCGGGTGGGGGGCCTGGTCTCCGCCCTGCTGGGACTGGTGGGCCGGGAGGCCGACCCCCTGCAGAGCCCGGAGCACATCTTCCTCTCCCGCCTGGTGGAGCAGGCCTGGCGCGACGGTCAGGACGTAGACCTGTCCACGCTGATCCGTCAGATTCCGGACCCGCCTATCCGGCAGGTGGGCGTTTTTGACCTGGAGAGTTTCTTCCCTCAGAAAGAACGGTTCGCTCTGGCGCGGGCGCTCAACGGCATCCTGGCCGCGCCCGGTTTTGAGGACTGGCGGGCCGGTGTCCCGCTGGAGGTAGACAACCTGTTGTACTCGTCCGACGGCCGCCCCCGCGCGGCGATCTTCTACCTGTCCCACCTGACGGACGCCGAACGGATGTTCTTCGTCACCCTCTTTCTGGAGGCCGTCCGGGACTGGATGTTCGCCCAGTCCGGCACGTCGGAGTTGCGCGCGGTGCTCTACTTTGACGAGGTGCTGGGCTTCTTCCCGCCGTACCCGGCCAACCCGCCGACCAAGCGGCCGCTGATGACGTTGATCAAGCAGGGGCGCGCCGTGGGGCTGGGGGTGGTCCTGGCGACCCAGAACCCGGCCGACATAGACTACAAGGGACTGACGAACGCCGGGACGTGGGCGGTGGGGCTGCTGCGGACGGAGCGGGATAAGGAGCGGGTGCTGGAGGGAATGGAGGGCGCAGCGGCGACGGCCGGTTCCGGCCTGGACCGCGCCGCGCTGGGCCGGGCGCTGAGCGGCCTGCGGCCGCGCGTCTTCATCTTCCACGACGTCCGGGCGGAGCGGATGCTCTTCCTGCACACTCGCTGGGCCATGTCCTACCTGCGGGGCCCGCTGACCCGCGCCCAGGTCCGACAACTCTCCCAGATGCGACCCGTCGCGGCTCCGGCGGCCCCGGCCGCTGTCTCCGCCCAGGCCGTCCCCGCAGCGGCCGCTGCGCCCGCCCGTCCCGCCGCGGTCACGGCGCCCTCCGGCCC
>JAGHZG010000293.1 GCA_017743275.1 Chloroflexota bacterium
GTGAAAGTCACAGTGATTGAACCGTACGAAGCGCACGAGGTCCTAGAAGGAGAGGTAACATGGATTCCATTTTCCTTTAAAACAAATGACGGGCGTGTTTTTTCTCTTTTCCCACATCACGGCTTGCTTGATATATTCACCTGGTTTAAAAATGGCCATCTTGTTGTTGATATGATGGATAAACAAACGGGAAGGCTTCTGCGTGGCTCTATGGATCGATTGGGATAAATGACTCCACTGCAAAAAGGGTTCTTTATCGCAGAGACCGCAGAGTACGCAGAGCAATATATTAAAGAAAATCTCTGCGCTCTCTGCGTTCTCTGCGATGAGTTTTTGCAGTGGACTCATTATTTAAAGAAAATCTCTGCGCTCTCCGCGTTCTCTGCGATGAGTTTTTGCAGTGGACTCATACATTATCTTTTTCTCTGTGTTAGCGGCTTACGGTTTTGGCTTTGTACTGGTCGGGCTGACGCTTCGCTTCAGAGATGCTGAATCGCTGATAAGTATGCTGGGGAACGCTGCGCCTTTACTGGGCGGGATACTTTTCCCAATCACGTACTTGCCCCTGCCGCTTCAAGGTCTTGCCTATTTGTTTCCGTTCACATATGGCGTGGATGCCTTGAGGGGTGTTTTGCTCAGAAGCACAACATTGCTCCCCCTACGAACAGAAATTTTCTTGCTCTTTGTGATGGGCATTTTATTCCCACTCTCTGGCTGGTTTTTCTTTTTAGAGATCGAGAAGAGAGCAAGAGTTGAAGGAATCGGTGAATTTTGAAAAAGTGCGTCCAACACTGTTTGCACCTGACCGCCTTCGGCGCGGGTATGCGGCGGCGATTTGCGTAAGTTTGGTGGTGGTAAGCAGTGGGGTCTTGCTTATCACGGCGGCAGGTGAAACCAACCGTTGGGCTGGGCTTTCGGGCTCTTGACTTTCTCGGAGATCGTGTTAGAATTGCCCCCAACTTCTACCTGAACAATTGCATACGCTGGCTGCCTGTCATCCAGAGAGGTGGAGGGACCGGCCCTGTGAAACCTCGGCAACCAGGTTGGCGGAACAGGTGTCGCCGCCTACGGTGCCAATTCCGGCAAAGCGCGTGGATCCCCGACAGGTGCTTCCGGCCGCCAGACTTCCCCCTGACACACCGGTCAGACGGAGAAGTTCCGAGCAGGGCAGACCGCATCCAGGTGAACCTGGCAAGGAAGCACACCGCGCTTTGGAAGATGATAGGGGCAGCAATGGAAACTTTGCTGGCCTCTTCATCTACTCCTGAACCCTCTGAAGAGGCTTTTTCGTTTCCCCCTGCTCCTCTCTGGATGACCCATCTCTCAGAGAGGAGTAGTGAAATGAACACTCGCTGGTCCACCCTGGCGATTCATGCCGGAGAAGAGAAGCGAAAACCCTACGGCTCGCTGACCACTCCCATTGTCCAGACCTCCACTTTCACCTTCGCCAACAGCGCGGAAATTCTGGAGTTTATGCATAGTAAGAGTAACGGAGGTCCCCCTTCCCGAGAGGAGTACGGCCGCTACGGCAATCCCACCCTCCGCATCGCCGAGCAAAAACTGGCCGCCCTGGAAGGGGGAGAACGGGCGCTTCTCTTCGCCAGCGGCATGGCGGCCATCACGACCACCCTGCTGACCATTCTTTCTCAGGGCGACCATTTGTTGATGGTCTCCGGTATCTACCGCCGCACCAGCGAACTGGCCCAGGCCTATCTTTCCTTATGGGGAATAGAGACGACCTTTGTCCCCATTGATCAGCCCGAATCCTGGGAGGAAGCGGTTCGGCCCAATACCCGCCTGATCTTCACCGAAACGCCGACCAATCCCTATCTGCGGGTGATAGACCTGCACGCACTGGTGGACTTTGCCCGACGGCACCGCCTGCTGACTATCGTGGATAGCACCTTCGCAACCCCGATCAACCTGCGGCCTCTGGAATATGGGGTGGACCTGGTCATTCACAGCGCAACCAAATACCTGGGCGGTCATAATGACCTGCTGGCAGGTGTGGTCATCGGCCCGGCGGAAATCCTGAACCGGATTGAGGAAGCCCGGGGTGTCCTGGGCACCATCAGCAACCCCAACGAGGCCTATCTGTTAATTCGGGGACTGAAAACCGTGGCGCTGCGCGTCCATCGCCAGAATGAAAACGGCCAGCGAGTCGCAGAATACCTGGCCAGCCATCCCCGGATCCAGCGGGTGTACTACCCCGCTCTGCCTTCACATCCCGACCACGTCATTGCATGCCGACAGATGAGCGGATTCGGGGGCGTCGTCAGTTTTGAGATTGACGGCGATTTTGCCTGCACCGCCCGTTTTATAGACCTTTTGCGCATCCCGTATATCGGTCCTACGCTGGGAGGAGTAGAAAGCGTTGTACAGCAGCCCGCCGCCTTCTTCTCCCTGGACCCCCGCGAGCGTGCGGAGGCAGGAATCCGGGATAACCTGGTCCGATACGCTCTGGGGATTGAGGACCCCCAGGACCTCATTGCGGATCTGGAGCAGGCATTGGCGCAGATATAGGCGGAGGAACGGGCAATCTCTGATCGGGAACATCCAGCATTGAGGACCGGAGCCCCATCTTCTACCCCGGCCGGGATTCTCCCCTGGCGTTATGCGGCGCTGCTGGCGACGCTGGCCCTGGGCATCGCCGCCCGGATGGCCCAGTACCTCGGCAACCGCTCCCTCTGGCTGGACGAGGCGTACCTGGCGCTGAACATCCTGGGCCGGGACTTCGCCGGCCTCCTGCGCCCGCTGGACTACCACCAGATTGCTCCGCCGCTCTTCCTCTGGGCCGTCAAACTGGCCGTCTCCCTCTGGGGAGATAGTGAGTTTGCTCTGCGACTGGTGCCCCTCATCGGGGGCATCCTGGCGCTTCTGCTCTTCTATCCGCTGGCCCGGCGGATGCTGGGACCCCTGGGCGCGTGGCTGGCCACGGCGCTGCTGTGCTGGTCGCAGCCCCTCATCTACTACGCCTCCGAGGTCAAACCCTACGCCACCGACGCCCTGACCGCGGTCGCAGCCTGCGCACTGGTTCTCCCCCTGATAGAAGAGCCGACGGCGGCCCGGCCCTCCTGCCGCCGCCTCATCCTCACCGGCGTCCTGGGCGCGCTGATGCCCTGGTTCTCCTACCCCTCCGTTTTCGTCCTGGGAGGACTGGCCCTGGTAATGCTGGCAGGTCCTCTCCGCCAGCGCCAGTACCGCCTGGCCCTGCGCCTGAGCGTCCCACCTGCCTTCTGGGGACTGAGCCTGCTGGCGCTCTACGGCGCCGTCCTCCGACCCGGCCTGAGCGACTCGTTCCTGCGCACCTTCTGGCGGGAGTTCTTCGCCCCCTTCCCACCCCGCTCGCTGACCGACCTCTACTGGTTCCTCCAGGCCTGGTTTGATTTTCTGGTCTTCGCCGGGGGCCTGCCCTTTTACGGGCTGGCGACCTTCGCATGGCTGGCAGGGGGCATCACCCTCTGGCGGGCCGGGCGCCGCGCGCTGGCGCTGGCCCTGGT
>JAGHZG010000294.1 GCA_017743275.1 Chloroflexota bacterium
ATGGTGGAGGTCAACCCGGCGCTGGAGATGAGCCCCGAGGCCATCAACGAGGACCCCTACGGGGAGGGCTGGCTGGCGGTCATCGCCGCCACCGACTGGGAGGCCGACCGGGCCCGCCTGCTGGACGCCCAGGCCTACCTGGAGCGGGTGCGGGAGGTCGCCGAGGAGGAGATGAGGAAGCGATGAGCCCGAACCGTCGTGTCGTGATTGTTCCGTGCAGCGGCATCGGGAAGACCTTCGGGACGGTGAGCCGGGAGGCCGCGTATACCGTGGTGGAGGACCTCCGCCCCGATACGACGGAACTGGTCGCCCTCTCCCTGCTGGTGCTGGGGGACGAGGAGGCACGGGCGGCGGTGGCGGGGCACCCCACCGTCACCATTGACGGATGCCGCCTGGCCTGCGCGACCAAAATGGTCCAGGAGAGCGGCCTGCCCGTGGCCCGTTCGTTCACCGTTCTGGACGCCTTCCGGAAACACCGGGACCTGAAGCCGGAGGGGATTTCGTCCCTCAACCCGGAGGGGCAGAAACTGGCCCGGGTCCTGGCGGAGGAGGTCGCGGAGGCGGTGGAAGAACTCGGGAAGAGTGAAACGTGAAACGTGAAACGTGAAACGTAAAACGTGAGACGTGAAACGTAAAACGTGAAGCGTGAGGTGGAGGGGACGATGCCGATTTTGCCGAAAAAGAAGGTGGGAATTGTGGCCTGTTCCGGCGAGGAGATGCCGGAGGGGACGGTTTCCCGGGTGGCGGCGCTGAAGGTGCTGGAGCAACTGCGCCCGAACGACACGGTGACCATCTGCCTGCCCCTCTTCCTGGCAGGCGGGGAGGGGGACCGGGCCTTCGCCCGCTTCTATCCGACGGTCGCCATAGACGGCTGCGAGAAGCGGTGCGCGGCGCGGGCGACGGAGATGTACTCCGGCAAACCTGCCGCCAGCATCGTCGTGACCGACGTGGTGAGCGGGAACGGCCTGGGGCCTATCCGGGGCTCCCGGACGTTGAACGAGGCCGGGATGCAGGCCGCCGACCTGGTCGCCCAGGAGGTGGCCCATCTGGTAGACGGACTCCTGGGCCGGACGGGGCGGGAGGCAGAAGAGGCCGCTGTGGAGGAGGCGACCGCAGAGGTTTCAGAGGACGAGGAAGCGGCCATTTCCCTCTGCTCCTGCGGCTCCGGCATCCCGGTGCAGAAGGTGGCGGTGAACGGGCGGGTGGTCACCCTCATCGCGCTGCCGGCCATCTTTGAGCAGTTCTACCAGAGCGGCAAGCGGCCCGGCGACGGGACGACGCGGGAGTTGCTGGAAGTCACCCGCATCTACAACCCCATCCCGCCGGAGGAGGAGGCCGCCTACGCCCAGGCCCTGGCGCGGGAGTACGAGAAGTACTGCCGCAAACACGCCGTGTAGGGCAACTGCGAGCAGTTTCTTGTAGGGCAACTGCGAGCAGTTTCTTGTAGGGCAACTGCGAGCAGTTGCCCTACATAGGAGGAGTTATGAGTCGCACAGCCACATACTATACCATTGTCACCTGGAAGGGAGAGCACTGGGGGCATGTTGTGATGGGCAACGGGCCGGAGATGGACTTCTCCGCCCCGCCCGATGCCCACGGCCATCCCGGCGTGCTGACGCCGGAGGACGCCTTCGTCGCCGCCGTCAACACCTGCATCATGATGATGTTCATCTGGGCCGTGGAGCGGTTCAAACTGGACCTGGTCTCCTACGAATGCCGCGCCGAAGGGACCAAGTTGATAGAACTGGACCGGACGGAAATTTTCACCCACGTCCATCTTTGGCCGAAGATTGTGGTGCGGGCGGGGGGTGAGGACCCGGCGGCTGTGGAGAAGCGGGTGCGTCGGGCGCTGGAGGGGGCCCGCAAGTACAGTCTGGTCGCCAATTCCATCAAGTCGGAGGTCATCATAGAGCCGACGATTGTGGTGGAATGACCAATGACAAATGATCAATGACGGAGGAGGAAGAATGCCGTTGCACATCAAGGTTTTGGGGCCGGGTTGTGAGGCCTGCGACTGGGTGGAGCAGCAGGCCATCGCCGCGCTGGAGGTGCTGGCCGAGGAGAACCCCGACCTGGAGGCCACCATCCAGCACATTACGGATTCCGCCGAGATCACCCAATATCCGATTCTCTTCACCCCTGGCCTGGTGATCAACGAGAAACTGGTCTGCGCCGGCCGCATCCCGAAGGTTGAGGAAGTGGTCGCCTGGCTGCAGGAGGCGTTGGACGGGGCCAGGGATCGGAAATCAGACGCGGAGGAGCGCAGACTGGACGCAGATTTGTAACTGCAATGGGCGCAAAGGTTTTATCCACGAAGGGCACCAAATTTAACGAAAAAGCAAATCCTTTGTGTCTTCATGCCCTTCGTGGTTTTTTCCTTTTCCGCCCTTTCGGTATCATAGCCAGTCAGGAGAATGCGCATGAGGTGCCATCCAGGGTGCCGCTGTCTGTGCTGTCGGGGGCGCGGGCCGGGCCGCAAGCGGCCGCCTCCTTGCGTCGCAATTCGCTGACCCTTTGGTTCATCCACTCATCCCAGGCTAAGGAGGCAAGGACAAATGACCGCGCAGAAAGTCCCGTGGTATCGGACGCAAATCGTCACCCTGGTGTTGCTGGCCATCGTGGCCATCGTCGTCATCTGGGCCGCGCTGGCCGGGTATCACGCGAAAGGCGAGCCGGCCATCGGCGTCGGACGGGGAATCATCCTGCTGGTGGTGGGCTTCTTCGCCGGTCTCCTGGGCGGCCTCATCGGCACCGGCGGCTGCAGCGTGATGCTCCCCATCATCCACTTCTGGATGGGCTTCCCGGCCTCGCTGGCGGTGGGCACCACTCTCTTCGCCGTTATCTTCACCGCCACCTCGGGCGCGTGGGGGCATCTGGTGCGGCGCAACCTGGACCGGCGGGCAACCCTCTGGCTGGGGGGTGGAGGCATCCTGGGCGTGCTCCTGGGCTCCTGGCTCTTCACCTTCCTGGCCAAGCATCAGGCACTGCTGGGGCTGGTCCTGGGCCTGCTCTTCCTCTGGCCCCCATCCGCATGATCTGGGAGGGGGTTGAGGGCTTCACCGGCAAGGGACCGGCGAAGAAAGAGGGCAATGAGATTCCCGGCAACGGCTGGTGGATGGCCCTCTTCGGCTTCATCGTGGGCATCGCCACCGGCATCGCCGGGCTGGGCGGCGGCTACGCGCTGGTGCCCGGCCTCATCTACCTCTTCTCCGCCCCCGTCTACATCACGATGGGCACCTCGCTGGCGGTGATGGTCCCGCTGGCGCTGGTGGGCGGGCTGATCAAAGTGGCCCAGGGCTTTGTGGCACTGGTGGCGGGCGGCATTCTGGGCGGCGGGACGATTATCGGCGCCCAGGTCGGTGCGTCCATCATCAAGCGCTTCAAGCCCCATACCCTCAAATTCATCTTCGGCATCTACTTCCTGTACGTCGCTCTCAGAGCTTGTCTGAAAAGTCCTGGTAGTTGAGCACAATGTGATGAATGAAGC
>JAGHZG010000295.1 GCA_017743275.1 Chloroflexota bacterium
GTGACGCCGTCCACGGTGACCTGCCGCTCCTCCATAGCCTCCAGGAGTGCCGCCTGGGTCTTGGGGGTGGCCCGGTTGATCTCGTCGGCCAGGACGATTTGGGCCATGATGGGGCCGGGACGGAACTCAAACTGGCGGGTGGCCTGGTTGTAGATGGAGACCCCGGTGACGTCGCTGGGGAGCATATCGGGCGTGAACTGGATGCGGCTGAAGGAGCAGCCCAGGGAGCGGGCGATGCTGCGGGCCAGCATGGTCTTGCCGGTGCCGGGGACGTCCTCAATGAGCAGGTGGCCCTGGCAGAGGAGGCCGATGACGGTCAGTTCCACGGCCTCCCGCTTGCCGACGATGACCCGTTCTACATTGGCGATGATCTGTTCGGCGAAGGATTGGATGGAAAACATAGCGTGAAGACGTGAAACGTAAAACGTGAAACGTAAAAAAAGGGGACGGTGCAGACCGCCCCCTTTTCAGCAACCCTCAGGTTACTGCGTCCCCTGCAGGCGCGGGTCCAGCGCGTCCCGCAGGCCGTCTCCCAGGAAGTGGAGAGCGAACACAAACCTTGCCCCGGGCCGTTCGCTATTCAATCCAGCGTGGACCGAAGGGCCTGCTCCCAATGGGCGATACTCCCATCGGTGACCAGAGCCACTCCCTCTATTTCCGCTTTGTGGGCGGCCTCTGCCAGGCATTGCAGGCCGGCGGCCACTGGAACTGCCTGAAAGCCCGCTTTCCGCAGAAGCGCCGCCCGCTCCCGGGCCCGTTCCACATCCCATTTGTCCACCACACTGGAGACCTCCACCGCCAGCCACACCTCCGGTCGCTCCGGATGGTCCCTCAACCGACCGCGCAGCAGCAGATCCAACTGAAGGAGGTCATCCACATCGTCCCGGGAGAGGCTTCTTTCCAGCGAATCTTCTATTTCCGTGAAGGGGACGACTCGAATAGAACGGAGGAGGCGGCCAAAGTAGGCATACGGTTTGTCCCGGTAGGCCATTTCCAGGAGTCTCCCCTTGATGTCCCCGACCGTGCCCTCCAGACGGGAGACCGTCTCGGTCAGTCGGAAGACGGCCTGGGCCAGTTCATGGACCTGATAGGAGATTTCCTTCAGGGCCCCCACCAGTTCCTGGACCGTGGCTTCCAGGCGGGCCAGGCGGTCCTCCGCTGAAGCCAGCCGGTCCTCTACCGAGGCCAACCGATCCTCTACGGAGGCCAACCGCTCCTCGTGTCGTCGCTGGACCTCCACCAGTTCCTGGACGGCGGCTTCCAGACGGGCCAGGCGGTCCTCCGCCGAAGCCAGCCGGTCCTCTACCGAGGCCAACCGCTCCTCTACCGAGGCCAACCGCTCCTCGTGCCGCCGCTGGGCCTCTACCAGTTCCTGGACGGCGGCCTCCAAACGGGCCAGGCGGTCCTCCACCGAAGCCAGCCGGTCCTCTACCGAAGCCAACCGCTCCTCGTGTCGCCGCTGGACCTCCACCAGTTCCTGGACCTGCAGAGCAGTCTGGCGCTGAAGTTCTGCCAGTTCCTGCACGGTCTCCGGCAGAGCCAGCAACTCCCGCGTCAGCACCACCTGGCGGACGCGCTCCAGCCAGTCCGGGCGCTCTACCAGCAGTTGGATCAATTCTTCCCAGGTGATCTCGGCCGTCGCCACGTTCTCTTCCGAACGCATCAACAGACCTCCTATAGAAACAGCCGCGTCGGCTGAAAGGTGCGGGTAAATGGGTTGAGCACCAGCCCCAGAATCTCCAGTGTCACCATTCCCAGGAGGGGCTCGTCGCCCGGCTCCCCCAGCACGACGGGCGTATGCCCCTCACCCTGGGGGAGAACGATGTAACACTCCCCAATCCGGCGCTCCACCGTCGTCCCGTCGGCCAGAGTGAAGGCCGCGGTCCGCCGGGGGGAAAGCCCGATGGCCTGCCAGACGTCGTGGGGAACCAGGGATAGGTCGCACCACTATCCAATAGGAAGAGGACCTCCGCGTCTCCCCTGGGCCCCCGAACGGTACCGCTGATATATACGAGCCCCATTCCGATTACGAAACCCGATAGCAGGCCACCCAGTGGCCGGGCTGGACCTCCCGATACTCCGGGTCGGCCTCGTAGCAGATGTCCATCGCCACCGGACAGCGAGTATTGAAGTTGCAGCCTTTGGGCGGATTGGCCGGGCTGGGAATCTCGCCCTTCAGGATGATGCGCTGCCGCTTCTCCTCCACCTCCGGGTCGGGCACCGGCACCGCGCTCATCAGCGCCTGAGTGTACGGATGCAGCGGGTTCAGGTAAATCTCATCCCGGTCCGCCAACTCCACGATTTTGCCCAGGTACATTACCGCCATCCGGTCACTGATGTGGCGGACCATGCTCAGGTCGTGCGCAATGAAAAGGTATGTGAGCCCGAACTGCTCCTGAAGTGCCTCCAGAAGGTTGACCACCTGGGCCTGGATGGAGACGTCCAGGGAGGAGATGGGCTCGTCGCAGACGATAAGGTCCGGGTTGAGGGCCAGGGCGCGGGCGATGCCGATGCGCTGTCGCTGACCGCCGGAGAACTCGTGCGGGTAACGGTTCACAAAGTACGGGTTCAGCCCAACCACCCGCAGCAATTCCTGCACCCGCTCTTCCTTCTCCTTGCCCCGGGCGACGCCGTGGACCTCCAATGGCTCGGCAATGATGGCCCCCACCGTCATTCGGGGGTTCAGGGAGGCATAGGGGTCCTGAAAGATAATCTGCATCCGGCGGCGCATTCGGCGCAGTTCGTTGCCCTTCAACTTCAGGAGGTCCACTCCGTCAAAGATGATTTGACCGGAGGTTGGCTCGTAGAGGCGCAGGATGGTGCGCCCGACGGTGGTCTTCCCGCAACCCGTCTCCCCCACCAGCCCCAGGGTCTCGCCTCTGTAGATGTTAAAGGTGACGTCGTCCACCGCTTTGACATACCCGATGTGACGCTGGAAAATGACCCCACGGGTGATGGGGAAGTACTTCTTGAGATGAATGACCTGAACCAGGGGCACTTGTTCGGCGGCCATTAGCGGCTCTTCTCTGCAATTTCTTCCCACCGCCAGCAGGCGACGGTATGGTTCGCTCCATCGGCTTCTCTCAGCGTCGGTCGCTCTTCCACACAACGGTCCACCGCATACGTGCAGCGGGGGACGAAGGGACATCCCGGCGGCAGGTCAATCAGGTCGGGCGGGAGGCCGGGGATGGAGACCAGTTTGATCCCCGGTGCCTTGTCCAGCCGGGGCAGCGACCCCAAGAGGCCTATCGTGTAGGGGTGGCGGGGCCGCTTGTAGATGTCTTTGACGTTGCCCCGTTCAATGATGAACCCGGCGTACATGACGTTGATCCGCTGGGCCAGCCGGGCCACCACTCCCAGGTCGTGGGTGATCCACATCACCGCCATACCCAGTTGCTCCTGAAGCCGCTTCACCAGGTCAATAATCTGGGCCTGGATGGTGACGTCCAGCGCGGTGGTGGGCTCGTCGGCGATGAGGA
>JAGHZG010000296.1 GCA_017743275.1 Chloroflexota bacterium
GCGTTGCAGGCCTGGTGGCCTGCACTACCCCTGTGGCGCAGGCTGTCAGCCTGCGAATGCAGGCCTGGTGGCCTGCACTACCCCTGTGGCGCAGGCTGTCAAGCCTGCGTCGCAGGCCTGGCGGCCTGTGCTACGACCTTCGCGCCCACGCCAGCACCTCCTCCGCGCTCCGGGTGTTGAGGATGTGGGCCGGGGAGGCCCAGCCCCGGCGGGCCATGGCCACACCGAAGTGCAGCAGGCCGAAGTCCTCCGGGTCGTGGGAGTCCGAACTGATGGCCAGAAGGACCCCCAACTCTATCGCCCGGCGAATCCCCACGTCGTTCAGGTCCAGCCGCCAGGGGTGGGCGTTGATCTCCACCGCCTTCCCGGTCTCCGCAGCGGCCCGCAGAACGGCCTCCATGTCTACGTCCGCCCCCTCCCGCTGGCCCAGCAGACGCCCCGTGGGGTGGGCCAGGATGTCCACGTGGGGGTGGCGGAGCGCGGCGATGGCGCGCGCGGTGAACTGCTCCCGGGGCTGGCGCAGGCCGCTGTGGACCGCTGCCACCACGATATCCAGTTCTGCCAGCACCTCGTCGGGCAGGTCCAGGGAGCCGTCGGCCCGGACCTCCAGCTCCACCCCGGTCAGGACGCGGAACGTGCCGCCCATGCGGCGGTTGACCTCCTCCACCTCCGCGCGCTGGCGGCGGAGTTCCTCCGGACCGGCGCCGTGGGCCACCCCCAGCCCCCGGGAGTGGTCGGAGACGACGGCGTACTTCAGCCCGGCCGCGCGCGCCGCCTGGGCCATTTCCCAGAGGGACGCGCGGCCGTCGGAGAGGGTGGTGTGGAACTGAAAGTCGCCCTGCAGGTCCGAGAGTTCCAGCAGGTCGGGGAGATGGCCCGCCAGTGCCGCCTCTATCTCCCCCCGGTCCTCCCGCAGTTCCGGCGGGATGAGGGGCAGGCCCAGCGCGGCGTACACCTCCTCCTCGGTGGCGCAGAGGATTTCCGTGCCGTCCTCCCGCTTGATGGCGTACTCGCTGAGGGAGAGGCCCCGGTCCTGCGCCAGTCCCCGCAGGCGGATATTGTGGGCCTGGCTACCGGTGAAGTACTGCAGGGCCGTCCCCCAGCGGGCCGGGGTGAGCACCCGCAGGTCGGCCTGATAACCGTCGTGGGTGCGGATGGAGGTCTTGGTGGTGCCGCTGAGGAGGACCTCCGCCACCTGGGGGAGGGAGCGGAAGCGAGCCATCACCGGCTCCGGGTCTTCCGCCGCCACCAGCAGGTCCAGGTCGCCCACCGTCTCCCGCATGCGGCGGAGGCTCCCTGCGGGGGCCACCTGGACGACGCCGGGGAGTTCCCGCAGGGGCTCCAGGAGCGCGCGGGCCAGTTCCCATGCTTTCCCCAGCGGAATACGCCCGCTTCGGCGTTTCAGGGCCTCAATCCCGGCCAGCACCTTCTCCTCGGAGCGGACCCCCATGCCGGGGAGGGAGCGCAGTTTGCCCGCGCGAGCCGCATCCTCCAACTCCGCGATGGAGTTGATGCCCAGCGTCTTCCAGAAGAGGGCCGCCTTACGGGGGCCGACGTCCGGCACCTGGAGCATCTCCACCACCCCGTCCGGCACCTGCGCGCGCAGTTTCTCGTAGGCCTCCAGGCGGCCCGTCCGCATCAGTTCGTCTATCTTCTCCGCCAGCGTCTTGCCGATGCCGGGGATGGAGTCCAGTTCGCCGGCACGCCAGATTTCCTCCAGGGGCCGACTCAGCGCGGCGATGTTCTCCGCGGCCCGCCGGTACGCCATAATCCGGTGGGGGTTCTCCCCCTGAATGTCCAGAATGTCCGCCATCCGGGCGAAAATGGCCGCAATCTGACGGTTGTCCATTTCCACCTCCCAAGTCGGGAAAAACCACCAAGACACAAAGACACGAAGGTGTCTTTGCGGTTTTCAGAGGACGATTCACATCTCAGCGGTCCTCCACCGGCTGGCGTTCAACACCGTTAACCCGACAATCCGCCCTTTCTGATACCGGATGATTACATTGTCATCCGTAAGTTCTGCATCATCCGTATGGCTGGGTTTCTGGAAATTCAGGTAAAGGACATCCGCTTCCTCATCGTAGGCCACCCAGATGCGCCGGTGGGGAATCTCCATCAACTGGGGTACAAGAGTCAACACCTGTTTTACCTCTGCTACGGCCATATCCTGTGCCCTCTTTCTGTCACCTTTGAACGACGTAACTACCTGCCAGGAGGGCCTCCGGGCAGGTGCTATCAAAGACATGGCGAAGGCATGCCCCTGTAGCGCAGGCCGCCAGGCCTGTATTCGCAGGCTAAAGCCTGCGCTACATCATCTGCAAACGGGTCAGGGTAGGTAGGCACTGAACGACACGAAATTGCACGAAACGTCCAGGAAAGGTACTATAAATAAAGCAAATCCTTCGTGTCCTTCGTGTGTCCTTCGTGCCCTTCGTGGTTTTTCTCTTACGGCCCCACTTCTATCCGGGCGATGAGGATGCTATGGGCCTCCACGCTGGCCTGACCGGGGTCCAGGACGGGCAACCGGTTCCCCGGCTCGCCCACAGGGTACATCCCCGTCCGCACCTGGTACGTTCCGGCGGAGGCGTCCGCGGGCAGCAGGACCTGATGAGGGTCCCAGAGCGGCATCTGGGGCACCCAGGTGTCGGTGGGACGGGTGCCCCGCAGCGGCTCCACGTCCTCCTGGGCGATCAGCCGTCCGTCCGGGCCGATGAGGTGGACGAAGACGACGTAGCGGGTAGAGATGGTCGTCAGTGGACGCCAGCGCAGGGAGATGGCGAAGACCTCCCCCGGACGGACGCGGGCCTGCAGGACCTCCGCGCTCTCCAGGACGACCAGGTTGCCCAGATTGGCCCCGATGGGGATGGGGACGGAGGTCCCGCCGCTGACGGTGAGGGTGATGACCCCGCCGACCGGGATTTCGGTCTCCGGGGGCGGCTCCTGGGCCAGGACCGTGCTGATGGGCTGGGTGCTCCAGACCACCTGCTCGGTCACCTGCAGGCCGGCCTGCTCTAATGCCGTGCGGGCCAGGTCGGAGCGGACGTTGACCAGCGCCGGGACCTTCACCGTCCCCGGCCTGCCCGCGATGAACAGCCGCACCTCCGACCCGGCAGGGACCCGCTGACCCCCTGGCGGCTCTTGCCGGACGACCGTCCCCTCCGGCGCTGCCGCGCCCTTCTGTTCCTCCAGCGTGAAGCGCAGGCCCGCCGCCTCCAGGATGCTCCGCGCCTCCTCCCACTTCAGCCCCTGGACGTTGGGGACGGGGACCAGCGCCACCGTCGTGGTGGGAGTCTGCAGTGCGGGCGGGGTGGCCCGTTCGGAGCGGGTCCAGGCCTGGTAGACCAGCGCCCAGAGGGGGATCAGGCCAATGACGGCTATCGTCGCCACCGCGCCCAGGAACCAGGTCAGCCAGTCCCGGCCCGCCCGCTCTTCGGCCTCCACCGGTGGGGGGACGGGCTCGGGC
>JAGHZG010000297.1 GCA_017743275.1 Chloroflexota bacterium
CCGCCTGCGGCGGGCGGCGAAGCCGCTGGGGGAGGGGTGAGGCTGAACAGTTACGCAGAGTGCCGTTTCGGGCGATTCAGACGCCACTCCGCTTCGCTACGGGGCTGACTACGAGCGGTTCGTAGTCAGGCACGAAGCGTAGCAGAGCGCCGTCCTGCAGGACAGACTCTCATAAAACAGGTTCGGAGGAACGGATGCGTACCAGGGAAGAATCCGGACATCGGGAGGCAGGGGAGATACTCCGCATCCTGGACGGGATGGCGGCAGGACGGGAACACATCGCGCGGCTGCGGGCCGGGCTGGAGCCTCCGCTGACGCCGGACCTGTGCTCCCGTCTGCGGGAACTCTTCGGGCGGGAACTCACGCCGCAGGAGGCCGTCGCGCAGATCATCGCGGATGTGCGCCAGCGGGGGGACGCCGCTCTGCGGGAGTACACCCGCCGCATTGACGGCGTCGCACTGGATACCTTCATCGCCGACGCCGCGGCCATTGAGGCCGCCTATCAGGCCACGCCTGCAGACCTGCGGGATGTGTTGCACCTGGCGGCAGAACGCATCCGCGCGTTTCACGAGCGGGAGCCGCGCCATTCCTGGCTGGAATGGGACGCGGAGGGCGGTGCCCTGGGCCAACTGCTCCGTCCGCTGCGTCGGGTGGGCGTCTACGTGCCCGGCGGCCGCGCCGCCTATCCCTCGTCGCTCCTGATGACGGTCGTTCCGGCCCAGGTGGCCGGGGTGGAAGAAATCGTGGTCACCACCCCGCCGGGCCCCCAGGGCCGGGGTTCGCCGACGGTCCTGGCCGCCGCGCGGGTGGTCGGGCTGGAGCGGGTCTTCCTGCTGGGCGGGGCGCAGGCAGTGGCCGCCATGGCCTTCGGCACCGAGACGGTGCCCCGGGTGGATAAGATTTTCGGCGCCGCGGGGCTGTTCGTCACCCTGGCCAAGAAGCAGGTCTACGGCGAGGTGGGGATTGACGGCCTCTACGGCCCGACCGAAACGCTCATCATTGCCGACGAGACGGCGGACCCGGCCCTGGCCGCGGCCGACCTGCTGGCCCAGGCGGAGCACGACCCGCTGGCCACCCCTCTGCTGATCACCCCTTCCCGGCGACTGGCGGAGGCGGTGCAGGAAGAGGTAGAGCGGCAACTGTCGGTGCTGGAGCGGGCGGAGATTATCGCCACTGCGCTGCGCGGGCAGGGAGCCATCATCGTGGTCGCCGGTCTGGACGAGGCGCTGGCGCTGGCCGACGAGTTCGCGCCGGAGCATCTCTGTCTCTCCGTGGCGGAGCCCTGGCCGCTGGTGGGACGGGTGCGCAATGCAGGCGGGATATTCGTGGGCGAGGGGGCGGCCGAGGCCCTGGGCGATTACATCCTCGGCCCCAGCCACGTTATGCCCACAGGAGGCACGGCCCGTTTCGCCTCCCCCCTGCACGTGCGCGACTTTATGAAGGTGACCAGTCTCTTTGCACCCGCCGAACCGTCGGTTCGGCGGCTGGCCGCAGCGGCCCAAACCATTGCGTGCGCCGAAGGGCTCACGGCCCACGCCGCCGCCATCGCCGCCCGAGGAGCCAAGGGCTCACCGCTGTAGCACAGGCCGCCAGGCCTGTAACGCAGGCTGGACAGCCTGCGCTACGTTGTCTGCAAACCGATCAGGATAGGCAGTCACTTTTGCGGCCTTGCAAACCCGTGCTGTGAATTCCGGCCCCGGCCGCAATCTTGCCGGGTCGTA
This sequence comes from Chloroflexota bacterium, assembly GCA_017743275.1. GTDB lineage: Bacteria > Chloroflexota > Anaerolineae > B4-G1 > DUEL01 > SpSt-77. Next base: position 1,722 of record JAGHZG010000297.1, read on the forward strand.
AACGACCCGGCTCAGAAGGGAAGGGGCGCTAAAGCGCCCCCTGGCAGCATCCGGCGCTTTCCCCCCCCGCCTAAAGGGGCGCTTGAGTGCCCCTGGTTCCGTGAGCCAGGCCGTTGACGGCCTGGCGACGGGGGTAATTCGCAGCAAGCGTTTCTTCCGAACGTGCCAGGCACTTTGGGAAGTGCCTGGCACGTTCGGAAAACAGGAGTCAACGATGCATTCCGGAAGCCAGCGACAGGCACGGGTAACGCGCACAACAAAGGAGACCCAGGTAGAGGTGGCTCTGACGCTGGACGGCCAGGGCCGCTACCAGATAGAGACTGGCCTGGGGTTCCTGGACCACCTGCTGGCTCAGGTCGCCGTCCACGGCCATCTGGACCTGGAGGTGCGGGCGCGGGGCGACCTGGAAGTGGACGAGCACCACACCGTGGAGGACGTGGCGATTGCCCTGGGGCAGGCACTGGACCAGGCCCTGGGCGACCGGCGGGGCATCGTCCGTATGGGCCACGCCTACGCGCCGCTGGACGAAGCGCTGGCCCGGGTGGTGGTGGACCTGAGCGGGCGGCCCTATGCCGTCGTGAGGGCCGCGTTTCGTGCCCCGCGCCTGGGCGCGCTGGATAGTGACCTGATCATCCACTTTCTGGAGACCCTTGCGGTCCACGGACGGATGAACCTGCATGCCCGGGTGCTCTACGGGCGCAACGACCACCATAAGGCGGAGGCGCTTTTCAAGGCCCTGGGTCGGGCGCTGGACCGCGCCAGCCGCCTGGACCCGCGCCGGGAAACGGTCCCGTCCACCAAAGGGATTCTGTGACCCGTTTGCAGATGATGTAGCGTAGGCTTTAGTCTGCGAATACAGGCCTGGCGGCCTGCGCTACAGGGGCAATACCTTCGCCGCATCTTTGATGGCGCCTGCCCGGAGGCCCTCGGGTAGGCAGTTACGATTTGGGGAGAAATCACGATGATCGCCATTGTGGACTACGGCATGGGCAACCTGCGCAACGTCCAGAAGGCCGTGGAGCGGGCGGGCGGACGGGCCGTCATCACCGCCGAAGCGGAGACGTTGAGCGCGGCCCGAGGGGTGATCCTGCCCGGCGTGGGCGCTTTCGGCGACGCGATGCAGAACCTGCAGGAGCGCCGCCTGATAGAGCCCCTTCGGCGGGAATGCGCGGCGGGCAAACCCCTGCTGGGCATCTGCCTGGGCATGCAACTCCTCTTTGAGGAGAGCGAAGAGATGGGCCTCCATCGGGGGCTGGGCCTCCTTCCCGGTCGGGTGGTCCGTTTCCCATCCCGGGTACTGGTAAGCGAAGGTGGCTCCCCCGACCTTCCGCCTGTCCCTCTGAGAGTGCCCCATATCGGCTGGAATCAACTGCACATCCGCCGTCCCGGCCCCCTGCTGGCGGGCGTGCCCGACGGGAGTTACGTCTACTTTGTTCATTCCTACCATGTTCTTCCTACCGACGACGCCATCGTGCTGGCCACGACGGATTACGGCCTGGACTTTGCCTCGGTCGTGGGGTGCGGCAATCTCTTTGGGGTGCAGTTCCACCCGGAGAAGAGCCAGGAAGTGGGACTGCAGATATTGCGGAACTTCGTGCAGATGTAACTGTTCAGCCTCACCCCTCCCCCAGCGGCTTCGCCGCCCGCCACAGGCGACGGGGGTGGGGTGAGGAAGCCTGAATAGTTACCTAAATTTCGCCCAAAATAATGGCCGTTTCCTCCGGAGCCAGAAGGGCCGC
>JAGHZG010000298.1 GCA_017743275.1 Chloroflexota bacterium
GTTCTACCATACGGATGACCCGCCGCCATTCGCAGCGGGTCATCCGTATGGTAGAACCGCTCCCACACCCGGGGCTGTTCCTCCACAGGAATGCCGATGCCGGTGTCCTGAACCCAGAGGCGGCAGAACAGGGGAGGTCCCCCGCCCAATTCCGGCACCAATGCCAGCCCGACCGTCACCCGACCACCCGGGTAGGTGAATTTGACCGCGTTGCTGAGCAGGTTGCTCACCACCTGACGGATGCGCAGCGGGTCCACCTCCACCGGGGGCACGTCATCCGCAATCTCCAGGCGCCACTCCAGTTGTCGGGCCTTCATCTGGTGGATGAAGGACTCCAGAATTTCGCCGACCAGCAGGGCCAGGTCCGTGGAGGCGTAATTCAGTTCCAGGCGTCCCCGCTCGCTCTCGGCGACGGCGATGAGGTTATTGGCAATGGCAACCAGCCGGCGGGCGTTGTCGTGGATGATGTGGAGAAAGGTGGTCTGAGTGGGAGTCAGGGATCCCACCATGCCGCTGTAGAGGGCCTCGCTGTAGCCCAAAATGGCCGTCAGGGGCGTCCGGAGTTCGTGGGAGACGTGGGCGATAAACTCCCGCTTGGACTTTTCTGCCCGGACTTCCCGGGTGACGTCCCGCAGCACAGCCACGGTGCCCAAGTGTTCGCCGGACGGGAGCCGGACCGGCGCCGCGCTGACCGCAATCTGTTTCCCCTCCAGTTCAAAGAGGGTCTGGAATGGGGATTGAGGGACCGATACCTCCCCCACCGCCTGCGCTGTAATGGCCTCCAGTGCCTGCTGGACGGAGCGGCCCAGCAGCCGCTCCCGGGGGACTCCCAGAATGTGCTCCGCCGCCGCATTCAGCCGGATCGCGACTCCCTGTTCGTCCGTGACGATGATCCCCTCAGTTGTGCTTTCCAGAATCGCCTCCCGCAGCGAGGCCTCCCGCTCCCGCTCTTGCAGCGCATGCCCCAGGCGTTGAACCTCCTGCTCCAGCCGGCGGTAGAGGTAGACATTTTCAATCGCCGCCCCCATCTGGGCCGCGATGGATTCGCACAGACGGACGTCCCGGCTCTCAAATGGCTCCGGTCGGCGGTCATTCATAACAATCAGGATACCCACTACCCGGTCCCTCTGCACCATCGGCTGCACAATCGTCGTACCCCCCTGCAGACTTTGCAGCAGGTCGTAGAGGGACTGCAGGTCCGGTTGAGGGCGGGCCGGGTGCAGGACCAGATGCCGCCGCCTTCGGATGACGTGGGCCAGAAGGGGATAACGGTCCAGGGGAATGTCCCCATCCTCGGGCAACGCCAGATGTCCGGTCAGCGGGGCGTAGAGGGCCGTCAGGCGCAGGCGCTCCGGCACCTCCTCCGCAGGGAAGTCTGCCGATTCTTCCAGCGGCCGCAGCAGGACGGCCACCCGGTCGGTGTCCAGCGCCTGAGCGATGTGTTCTACCACCTGCTTCAGGATTCGCTCCAGTTCCAGGGACTCACTGAGGGCCCGGCTCACCTCCAGCAGGGAGAGCAACTCGCGCATCTGCTGAAGGGACCGTTCACTCAGGGTCTGCAGTTCCTGCCGGTAGGACCAGAGGTCCTGCAGGGCCGCGCGGTAGACGACGACGGAGATCAGGGGATAGCCCAGGAGGTTGACCAGACGGCCCAGTCCCGCCTGATCCAGCGCCACGAGCCCGTTGCCCAGGGCGATGATCAGAAATGCGATGCCCGGTAAAGGGTACTCCACCCGCCGCCGCTGCAGGATCAGGTACAGGCCACTGAACAGGGCCAGCAGAGTCGCCCAGGCATCCCAGACCGTCTGCTGCCAGAAGGCCGCGTACTCAAAGAAGGGGACGGCATGGACCAGGGGATACCAGAGGGGAAAGAACAGGAAGGTGACACCCAGAATCGCCGTCAACTGAATAAGCAGAAACCACCGTCCTGCCCGTCGTCCGATCAGGGGGGAGATGAATGCCCAACTCATCACGGCCAGACTGGCCACCTCCAGCGCGTAGAGAAGGGGGGCGAGGACGTTGTACCCCTGAGGCCCGAGAACCAGCAGGGGGATGCGCAGGAACAGGATGACAATAAAGGCGACCAGGAACCGCCACTGATCGGGGTTGCGGGTGCGCCGGTATTCCACCAGTGCGATCCCGGCAGCCGCCTCCAGGGCCAGCAGAATTAGCAGGTGGTAGACGAAGGTGCCCGGGCCGGTGCTGAGCAGATTGTAGATCGGTCCCAGAATTCCCATGGGTCAGGTTTGCTCTCCGGAACTCACGGTGCGGGCGGAGAGGTGGGGGTGAAGATGGCGACGACGGTCGGGGTGGGCGTCTCCACTTCGCGCGGCCTCTGGGGTGTGAAGGAAACCACCAGGCCGATGGTCATGCTGATGACCACCAGGATGCTCATTATCCAGAATATCCGTTGGCTGCGGGAAGCAGATGTTCTCTTGCGACGCATATGGCTCACCGACAAGGAAGAATCAAGGCGACCTGTAACTGTTCAACCTTCCTCACCCCTCCCTCGCCGCCTGCGGCGGGCGGCGAAGCCGCTGGGGGAAGGGCAAGGCTGAACAGTTACGTTACAGCGACCTTTCCAGCGCGGTACCGCGCCCTCCAATTATATACTGTTCCGGTGAAGAGACAATTACGCGCGAATGTCAATTGCGTTGCCATGCGCTTCTCCAAATCCCCCGTTTCGTGTACAATATCTCTCCGATGCCGACGCCCATCAATCACCTGATTATGGCCCGGGAGGTCCTGGAGATGGGGGCACTGGCCGCAGCGGCCCGGAGATTGTTGCAGGCCCACTACGGCCCCTTTCTCCTGGGCCACACGGCCCCGGACGTGCAGACGGTCAGCGGGCAGCGGCGCGAGGAGACCCATTTCTACACCCTGCCGCTCCGTAGCACGATCCCCGCTGCCCAGGTCCTCCTGGATGCCTATCCGGCCCTGGCCCGCGCGGAGCGCCTGGAGCCGGCCCACGCCGCCTTTATGTCCGGCTACCTGGCCCACCTGCTGGCCGATGAACTCTGGTGGCGGGAAGTCTTCCACCCCTTCTTCGGTCCAGACGCCGGATGGGATACATGGCAAGAGCGACTGTTTTTGCACAACGTCCTGCGCACATGGCTGGACGAGCAGGACCAGAACCGCTTGGACGGCCGCGAAGCGACCGCTCTGGCCGGGGTGGAGCCCTGGGGATGGCTCCCCTTCATCCGGGATGAGGACTTGCGGGCGTGGCGGGATGACCTGGTGGAGCAACTCCGGCCGGGTCAGCGCATTCGCACTGCCCAGGTCTTCGCTGAGCGGATGGGGGTCTCCGCCGAGATGGTGGAGATGGCCGCGCATTCTCCGGAGCGAATGGCCTGGATTTTCCGGCACGTCCCTCCGGAGCACCTCCAGGCCTACCGGGAGGCGGTCCTGCACCATAGCACCCATCTGATCAACGTCTATCTCCGGGAATTGTAACTA
>JAGHZG010000299.1 GCA_017743275.1 Chloroflexota bacterium
GGAAACGTGAGAGAGGTAGCCGCCGCGCTGGGCCCGTACCTGCTGGTGGTGGCCCTTTCGTTTCTCTGGGCCCTGACCGAGATTCTCCAGACCTTCCGGAGCGACATCCGCCGGGCGCTGCGGAGCGGGTGGAGCGCGCTGCTGATCGGCGTCAACGTCCTCTTCGCCCTGCTCGTCTTTGCCCTGGCGCGCTACCTGGCCCCGCCGTCGGTGAACCCCTACCTGCTGGCCCTGGGCGTAGGGGCGGGCTGGCAGGCCCTCCTCCGCACCCGCATCAACCTCCTCCAGCCCCTGACCCCGGAGGCCGGCGAGGCCGTCTCCCTCTCCCTCTCCGACCTCTACGGCCGCTTCCAGGGGTTCTGCCGGGAGCAGATAGACCGGAGCCTCCTCTCCGGCCGGGTCCGCCTTCTGGAGCAGGCCGTTCGTCTTCCTGTGGAGGAACTGGAGTACCAGGTCCGCCTCTTCGCCCATGCCTCCGTCCTTCGCTCCCCCGACGAGGTGGAGGCCTATCTGAAGAAACTGCGCCAACTCGGCGCCCCGGAGCGGGCCCTGGCCCTGGCCTCCTACCTCCTGGCCCACGGCGGCTACGACCTCCTCCAGGAACGGCTGAAAGCGATGGAGAAAGGAACTACCTGAGGGAAAAGGAGAAAAATGATCGCCAGAAATCTGGACGAAGCGTATCTGGCCTTTGATCCTCTGAAACCTCTCAGTGGCGAGCAGTTGCAATCGTATTATGTGAGCCGTGATCCCAATCCGATAGACCGAATTCGGGCGATCCTTCTGGGATCGCCGGATACTCCGGATAAAATCCTCTTCACCGGACATCGGGGATGCGGGAAATCTACCGAACTCAACCGACTTCTGACCGATCCCGACATCCAGCGCACCTTTCTGGTGGTTCCCTTCTCCCTGGCCGATATGCTGGACCCGTTGGACCTGGGATATGTGGACCTTCTGATTGCGGTTGAGGCAGGTCTCTATCGGGTGGCCCGGGAAAATGATGTGGAGGTCAGTGAAGACCTGGCCCGCCTTCTGGCGGACTTCTGGATGCCACAAAGTGAGCCTGTTGGTTTCCTGAAGAAAGGAAAAGATTCGCCGCTGGAGTTGCTGGACCGCTGGTTTGAGGCCCTGGTCGGTCCTTATGGCAAACTCCGTCTGGAGGCGGCCAGCCGGGAGCATCTGCGCAGGGCGCTGGCAAGTACTGTCTCCCTCCTCATCACCCATATTGCCCTGCTGGCGGCAACGGTTCGCAGCAAGACCGGACGAAGCGTTCTGGTGGCCATAGATGATCTGGATAAACCCGACATTGCCACAGCCCAGGAATTGTTCTACCGCCATGCCACAGCCCTAACCCAGCCTCCCTGCAAGATTCTGTACACCATCCCGATTGCCCTTCTGTATACCGCCGAATTCCGACCCGTTTCGCGCAACTTCAGCGGATGGTTCGTTCTCCCCAATATTAAAGTCTACCACCGCGACGGCTCTCCCCACGAGGCCGGACGGGCGGTGATGCGGGAAATGGTGCAACGACGGATGGACCTGAGACTGATCACTCCCGAGGCTCTGGATTTTCTGATCGGGATGAGCGGTGGGGTAATGCGGGAAATGACCACTCTGATGCAACTGGCCTGTAATGAAGCCCGGGTGGTTGGGAAACACCAAATTGACCTTCCTATTGCCCAGAAGGCGGTCGCGTTTATCCGCAACGAGTACCTTCGTTCCCTGCGAGTGGAGCATTACCAGCAATTGCGCCTGGTGGCCAGGGATAAACAGGTGCGGGAGATCCATCGGATCCAGCGTCGGCCGGAGGAAGAGGAATCGGAATTGGCCCTCCTGGAACTGTTGCACAACTTGAGTGTGCTGGAATACTGTAATGAGGACTCGTGGTGGGACGTACATCCGATCGTCGCTACCCTGTTGTAGAAACCGCGCCTCCTCCTTTTCTTCCTGAAGGAAGCGCCGGGATTCTGGCGGAACCCCTGGCGCTGGATGCTGAAGGATTGGAGGCCCTCCACAGCCTTTGTACTGCGCTGACCTCCCTGCGCGGACATCCAGGCCTTCTGCTGGCTCTCTATGAGTCTCCGCTGTTGCGGGACCGTCTGATTGCGGAGACAGCAGCGCGTCTGGACGGGCGGTTGCAGGTTCTGGATGCCCGCAAGGCTCCGCCGGACCTGTTGCCCTGGTTAGTTTCGGTAGCATCTCCCGAGACGGATGCCCTGTTTGTGGTGAATCTGCAGAACATATCGGTTGCGGCCCAGTACCTGAATTACCGTCGGGAGATTCTGACCCAACTCCCCTGTCCGGTGGTCTTCTGGCTTCCCTACGACAAGGAGGAGGAACTGCACCGCCTGGCGCCGGATTTCTGGGCTTTCCGTCGACAGACCTTTGTATTTCGCCTCTTCGCTCCCTGGGTGCTCAGAGTCTCCCAGAAAGTGGCTGAGACGGGGGCCCGGGCCGAAACGCCGGAGAGCCGACGGGCGAGCATCTCGCTGTACCGGCAGTTGCTCAGCGACCTGGAACATACCGGGGCCGGGAAGACATTGCTGGCCGCGCGCCTGCGCCGCCAGTTGGGCGACCTGCTCCGGAGGGAGGGACTCTGGAACGAATCCCGTTCCGAGTTGGAGCAGGCTCTGGCCATTCTGGAAACGTCGGCGGAGGGTGATACCTGGGAACGGGCCGAAGCCCTTCACTCCTTCGGGCTCACCCTCTATTACCTGGACGAGTTGGATCGAGCGCTGGCGTCGTATGCGGCGGCGCTGGAACTCTTTCGGGCGGTGGGCGACCGGCTGGGGGAGGCCAACACGCTGAAGGCCATCGGCGACGTCCACAACTTCCGCAAGGAGATGGACCAGGCCCTGGCCCACTACGGCCAGGCGCTGGAACTCTTCCGCGCCGTCGGCGACCGGCTGGGGGAGGCCAACACGCTGAAGGCCATCGGCGACGTCCTTCGCTTCCGGGACGAGTACGACCAGGCCCTGGCCCACTATGGCCAGGCGCTGGAACTCTTCCGCGCCGTCGGCGCCCGGCTGGGGGAGGCCAACACGCTGGCCTCTATGAGCCGCCTGGCCCTCCGGGAGGGCCGGGAGGAGGAAGCCCGCGCCCTCCTGCAACAGGCGGTGGACCGGCACGTGGCCATCGGCAGCCGCTATGATGTCGCCGCCGACCTGGGCAACTTCGGCCTGGTCCTGCGGGACATGGGCCGGCAGGAGGAGGCCCGCCCCTACCTCCTCCAGGCGGCGGAAATCTTCGCCCAGATCGGCCTCTCCGAACTGGCCGCGCAGATGCTCCGGGCGGCGAGGGCGTAGGCGGTCTCCCTGCACCCGGCGGGGGCCCGAATGGCGCCGCTCCTGCTGGCCCTCGTCGCCGTGGCGGCGGGGGAAATCCGGGGGGAGGCCGCCCGGCCGGTGCGGGAGGCGCTGGCGGCGATGGCCCAAACTCAGGACTGGGC
>JAGHZG010000300.1 GCA_017743275.1 Chloroflexota bacterium
TTCCCCGTCCCCACTTCCCGATACGCGTTGAACATCGTGAAGTAGTGCATGATGTCGTCCACCGTCAGGCCGGCCTCGTCCAGCACCTCCTCCATCGCGTTCTCGTTGGGGTGGGAGATGATCCCCCGGCAGCCCTCGCAGCCGTCGCCGTAGGTGGGGCAGATGGCCCCGCAGCCGGCCCGCGTCACCGGCCCCATGCAGATGCCGCCCACGTGGAAGATGCAGACGTTGCCCTTCAGTTTGCACTCCACGCAGACGGGGTAATCGGGGACCGGCGGCTTCTTGCCCACCAGCAGGGCCTTCACCACCTCCACAAACTCCTCCCGGTCAATGGGGCAGCCGGGGACGACGGCGTCCACTTTGACGACGGCGCTGAGAGGCCGGGCCGCGTAGGTCTCGTACCAGTCGGCGTGCTCGCCGTAGACGTAGCGGCGGACCTCCTCCGGGGGCTGGAGATTCTTCAGCGCGTTGACGCAGGCGGTATCGGCGCAGGCGCCCAGCGCGACCAGAATCTTCGCCTGCTCCCGGATGCGCTTCAGCCGCTCCTCGTCCTTCGGACGGGTGATGGAACCCTCCACAAAGGCGATGTCAAAATCCCACCCGTCCAGAGTGGCGGCCTCACGGAAGTTGACAATCTCCACCGCATCCAGCAGGTCCAGGTGGGTCTGCAGGGAGTCCACCACCGTCAACTGGCATCCTTCGCAACTGGCGAAATCAAAGAACGCCACTTTGGGCTTCCCATTTTGCGACGTGCGACTTGCGACTTGCTCCTGGCTCATCACAACGCCTCCGGGGTATTCTTGATCTGGGCGTAGGTGAAGACGGGGCCCTCTTTACAGGCGTAAAGATTGTTAATCTGACAGTGACCACACTTGGCCACGCCGCACTTCATCCGCCGCTCCAGGGAGAGGTAAATCCGGGTCTCCGGGATGCCCTTGCCCAGCATCTCCATCAGGACGAAGCGGTACATAATCGGCGGCCCGCAGGTCACGGCGACGGTGTTGCGGGGGTCCACGGTGATTTTCGGGAACAGTGTGGTGATGACGCCGATGTTCCCGGTCCAGGTCTCGTCGCCCCGGTCTACGGTGACGTGGAATTCCACGTCGTCGCGGGCGGCCCACTGCTCCAGTTCGTCCCGGAAGAGGAGTTCCGCCGGGCGCTTGGCCCCGTAGAGGATGATGACGCGGCCGAAGGAGCCCCGTTCATCCAGGACCTGGTTGATGAGGGAGCGCAGGGGGGCCAGCCCCAGGCCGCCGGGAGCGAAGAGCATGTCCTTTCCCCGCATCTGCTCAATAGGGAAACCGTGGCCGAAGGGGCCGCGAATGCCCACCACGTCGCCGGGCCTCATCCGGTGCAGGGCACCGGTCACATCGCCTATGCGGCGGACGCAGAGTTCAAAGTGGCCGTTGGACCGGCTGGGAGAGGACGAGACGGAAATGGGAGCCTCGCCCACACCGGGGATGGAGAGCATCACGAACTGGCCCGGCTGATGTCCCAGACTGCTTCCGTCCGGGAACTCCACCACGAACAGTTTCTCCAGTTCCGTCATCGGACGGACGTCGGCCAGGCGGGCCATTCTGGGGGCGTAAATGGAATCCGTCATCGGGCTACCTCCTGTGCTGAGAGGCGTGGATGGCGTTAAAGGTATCCACGATGTTGATGTGAGTCAGGCAGGCGCGGATGCAGCGGCCGCAGCCCACGCAACCCAGTTCGCCGAAGCGCTCGTAGAGCCACTTCCCCTTGCGGAACATGCGGTGGCGCTGGCGGGCCGCGCGCGCCTCCCGGAAGTTCTCTCCACTGGCAACCCGGGCGAACTCGTCCAACTGGCAGGAGTCCCACCGGCGCAGGCGGACCGCCTCCTTCAGGCTCAGGTCGGGGGAGTCAATGACGTTGAAGCAGTAGCAGGTGGGGCAGACGTTGGTGCAGGAGCCGCAGGAGAGGCAACGGTCGCCCAGTTCGGCCCAGATGGGATGGTCGTAGGCTGTCGCCAGCAGCGAGGGGAGTTCGGCCGAGTCAAAGTTCAGCCGGTGCTGGAAGCGGGGCCACTTGGCGCTCATCACCTCGTTGAGCCGCCGGACGTCGGCATCGGCGGCGGGACGGCTCTGGGCGTACTTGGTCAACAGGGCCTCCCCGGCCTCCGTGCCCACGTGGACCGCGTAGGTATCGCCGAGGTCGGTCAGGTGCAGGTCGTAGCCCCCGTCCGCCGTCCAGGTGCCCATGCTCTTGCAGAAGGAGTGCTCGTCGCAGGGCTGCAGGCACTCCATGCTGATGATGAGCGTCTGCTTGCGGCGCTCCAGGTAGTGGGCATCCGGAAAGTCGGCGGAGAAGGCCCGGTCCAGGAGCGCCAGGGCATGCAGGTCGCAGGTGTGCATGCCGAAGATGACCGTTGGCTCTGCCTCCAGGACCGGCTCCACGCGGAACCCGCCGTCCATATGGAAGACGACGACCCGTTCCTGGGGGGGCTGCAGGGCCACTTTGGGGGAGAGGATAGAGATGTTGTAGTCCAGGCGCATCTCGGCGGGCTCGTAGAGGGGCTCAAAAGCGAACTGCGGCCCCTTTGCCTTCGGCCCCCAGACACGGTAATCCGCCATCAGCGCGCGGACCATGTCCGGAACCTGTTCTTTGGGTAAGACGCGGAGACGCATGCAGATACCTCCTTGAACGTATTTACCTACCACAAAGTGCACAAAGCACTCACAAAGGACACAAAGGGATAAAAAAACATCCTTTGTGCCCTTTGTGTAGCCTTCGTGTCCTTCGTGGTTTTTATGGAATGGTTCTCTGGCAGACAGTTACTTTCTAACAGAGTAGACTCACTTCTTTTCGCGCGACAAAAACCAGACTGCATCCAGGCAGGGCCAGCGGGATGCGTTCCTCGGCGCGGGCCAGGGCCCGAAAGAGCCATACATTTCTGAACAATCCCCCTGTCTGGGAACTGGAGACACCCCCTATGACTAATAATTAACTAAGCCCCGCTCAACCTCCTCAATAACACCCTGCGCAAACTTAACGAAATCCGGATCATACCAGGGCACACAAATTCTTACGCCTAACTTTAGACCTTTTCAGATAATCTCGCACCCACTTGTCCCAACCTTCCCATTGGCCTTTAGACATAGAGGAGCGCAACAAAAACGCATGCTCCCATATAGCAGTCAGTAAATTACAGAGATCCAACACACTTTTTGCCCTCTCTTTATCCCCTCCATGCAACCGACTAAAATATTGCAATTCCTCTTCTTCAAACTCGCTAAAGCCCAACTCGGGATGTTGATTGCAAACCTGCAAGAATGAAATGTACTCCTCGTGAAGCCGGTTATAGGCTTCCGCGCGATTTTCTTTGATCTTGAGTCGCGCTTGCCAGAGAGTGAATGCTATACTGACTATCAAGCCTATGGTTTGCCAAAAGTCGAGGCTTTTTAGCGCATTTA
>JAGHZG010000301.1 GCA_017743275.1 Chloroflexota bacterium
TGCCACCTCTACAAGAGCAAAGCCTCCAATATTATACAATGAAAGCGCCTTCTCGTAGAAGAGCAAGTCCCTCATTTGGGCCCGGAACGATGTGTTGGCAGCCCTCTTTTCATCGCCACTGGTATCTTTCTAACCCTGTGGTATAATTAAAACGTGAGGGCTGAGCGATGGACGTGATTCAGGGACTGCTCAACCTGGTGACCGCGCCTCCGGGGAACCTCTACTATCACCTGGCACTGCTGTTTGTCCTCCAGATTCTCCTGGCCGTCGGCTGGGGAGAGTGGAGACGGACGGGAAACGCTCGCCGCCTCTCCGCGGCAGCCGGGATGCTGGCCACCCGTGTTATCCTGATCGGTGTCAGCGCCTGGGCCGGTGTTGAATCTTTCTCGCTCACGGCTGTGCTTCCTCCGCTGGAGCGCTGGATGGACCTGGTCCTGATCGTTCTGGCGGCGTGGGCATTCCTGCCCATCCTGCGCCGGATCCGGATGGCTGGCCAGGCGACGCTGGCCGCCCTGCTCCTGGGCAGCGCCCTGGCCTACGTCTTTCTGGCCCTCTACTGGGTACCGGCGGCCTCGGCGGGCATCATCTACAACGCCACCCGACACGCCATGGTATGGGAGTGGGGGAGCATCCTCCTGGCCTTTCTGGTCCTTCTGGGGTTTCTCGTCTGGCCCCAGCCGGGATGCGGCCTGGCGATGGCAGCCATACTGGCCTGGCTGGTGGGCCATACCGTCCAGGCCGTCCTGCCGCCCATCACCCCGTATCTGGCCGGCGCGGTTCGGCTGGCGAATCTCATCGCGCTCCCCCTCCTGGCCGCTCAGGCCTTCGGTGACGCGCTCCGATGGACCCCAGCCCCGGTACCTTCTCCCGGCCCCGCACTTCCCCTCCGCCTCCTGGAACTGGCCCGGCAGGTGGAGGGAGCGCGCGATGCAGAGGCCGCGCTGGCCTCCGTACTGCCGGAAGTGCTCCGACTCCTGGGAGCGACGGCGGGCGCCATCGGCCTGCCTGCTGCGGGCGTGACCCCTGGCGTGCGCATCATCACGACGTTCCCGAAAGAGAGTTCGCCATCCCCGAAGATCATTCCCCTGGACCAGCACCCCTCCCTGGCATCGGCGACTCAGACGGGACGCCCGCACCCTCTTGCTGGTGAGGAATCTGCCGTCCTCTCGCGCCGTCTGGGTTTCCGGGAGCCCCTCTCGCTGCTGGTGGTCCCGATGACCGATGAGGAATCGGTGGGATTGCTCCTGTTGGGACGGCCCCAGGGTTCGGCTCCTCTCTCCGAGGAGGAAATGTCCCTGGCCCGCACGGTGGGAATGGTGCTGGGCAGCGCCCTGGGGAACGCCAGCCGACGGCGAATGGTGGAGCGGAAGGCGGAACAACTGGCCGTCGCGCTGCGGGAGCGGGAGGCGGAGCGGGCCGAGCGGACCGCCACCCTTCATGAGGAACTGGAGCGGGCCCGACAGGAAGCCCAGGACTTTGCCCGCCGGGTCCAGGCGCTGGAAGAGGAGACCGCCCGCCACCGAAAACAGGCCGATGAACTGGCGGAACTCCTCCGAATGCGGGAGGAACAGATCCAGGAAGTGAGTGCCGCGACCGCTCAGATCGCCGTGTACGAGGAGGAGATCCGCCACCTGGCCGAAGAACGGACCGCCATAGAGGCCGAACGGGCCCAACTGGCTCAACGGGTCCAGGAACTGGAGGCAGAGGTCTCCCGCCTGCAGGAAAAACTGGAAGCCGCGCTGGCGGGCGTCGGGCAGGGAGCACCGGTTCCGGGCCTCGCGCCGGAGCGGGCAGGCAGCGGGACCATCATTGCCGATGATCGGGGCAATGTGGTTATGGCCGACCCTGTGGCCTGCCAGGTCCTGGGCCAGAGGCAGGAGGACATGCCGGGAATGCCCCTGAATGCCCTCTTCCCTGACCCGATGTGGGCCCGGGCGGTCGGTGAACTGATGGCCGGTCGGACGGCCAACGGGACCACCGCGTCGGTTACCCTGCAGTATAACGGGCGACTGGTCCGCGCCAGTCTGGCCCGGATGGGCAGTTCCGGCAGCGTGACGGGCTACATCGTCCTCCTGCATCCGGAAATCTCCCCGGAGGAAGAACGGCGGGAGATGCTGGCCTCACTGGCGAACGAACTCCGTACCCCGATGACCTCCATCGTGGGCTATACCGACCTTCTGCTGGGGGAGTCGGTGGGCATCCTGGGGGAGATGCAGCGCAAGTTCCTCCAGCGGGTCAAGGCGAACATTGAACGTCTGAGCAGCCTCATCAACGACCTGATTGAGATTACCGCGCTGGACACCGGACGGATTGAACTGGTCCCGGAACCGATAGACCTGATCAACATCATAGAAGAAGCGATTATGGGACTCTCCGCCCGCTTCCGGGAACAGGACCTGACGGTCCGCCTGGATATGGCCCTGGAACTCCCGCCCATCCGCGCCGACCGGGATGCGCTCTATCAGATTATGCTGCACCTGCTCTCCAACGCCTGCCAGTGCTCCCGCCCGGGGACCGAAATTGTGGTGACCGGTCATCTGGAGGAAGCGGAGAAAGGACTTCCGCCGTATCTCCACGTCTCCGTACAGGATACGGGGGGCGGCATCGCGCCGGAGGACCGCCCGCGCGTCTTCCAGCGGTTCTACCGGGCCGATAAGCCCCTCATCCCGGGACTGGGGGAGACGGGGGTGGGCATGGCCATCGCCAAAGCACTGGTGGAGGCCCACAGCGGCCGCATCTGGGTGGAAAGCGAGATGGGCGTTGGCAGCACCTTCCACTTCATCCTGCCGGTCACCGGCCCAGAATAGTACACGGATGAACACAGGTTGGACGGATGGACACGGATCAACATCCGTGAAAACTCGTACCATCCGTGTCTATCCGTGTCCCATTCCATCGCACACGGATGAACACAGGTTGGACGAACGGACACGGATCAACACCCGTGAAAACCCGTTTCATCCGTGTTCATCCGTGTCCTGACTGGGGACAGACTTTCCGATGAATGGGCCTTCTTCTCCCGCATCCGGATGGCGGTTGCTGCTCTCCGGCGGGTTGCTCTTCCTGCTGGCGGGCACGCTGGTCGTCGGCGCGCTGTGGCTGAGCGCCACCGACCGGGCGCTGGCCCCTCCCCGTCCCCCGACGCCCACACCGGAGGTGGCCGGGTTGCCGACCCTGTTCATCCCGACGGTTCCCGTCCTTTCTCCAACGCCCGTGGCCCCGGAGACACCACCGCCGGCCCCGTCGACCACAGAGGGGCCCACGCCGACTCCCCCGTCGGTGCTATATCCCACCTGCACGCCGCCGGCGGGTTGGCGCCCGTACCGGGTGCAGCCCGGGGATACCCTCTACCATCTGGCCTGGCGCTGTCTCTTATACACATCT
>JAGHZG010000302.1 GCA_017743275.1 Chloroflexota bacterium
GTTCCCACCTCCACGTTGACCCTGGAAGACGCGCGCCGGGCGGTGGAGCAGTATATCGCGGGCCTGGGCTTCTCCAACCTGGAAATCGCGGAAGTCATGGAGTTTGAGAACAACTTCTACGCCATTGTCCGGGAAACCGATACCGGCATCGGGGCGATGGAACTGCTGGTGGATAAATGGACCGGGGTTGTGGGCCCGGAGATGGGGCCGAATATGATGTGGAACGGCAAGTACGGGATGCACCGTGGGGGATGGATGATGGGCGGCGGCGCGGCGATCACCAATACGATCCCGCCCGAAGAGGCGGCGCAGATTGCCCAGCGCTGGCTGGACGCCTACCGCCCTGGAGTGACGGTTGAGGACGTGGACCCCTTCTACGGCTACTACACCATCCACACCCTTCGGGACGGCAAGATAGAGGGAATGCTCAGCGTCCACGGCACCACGGGCCAGGTCTGGTATCACACCTGGCATGGGGGATTCATCCGGATGGAGGAAGAGGAGTAGGTGCGGCCTGTGGGATGAGATGCGGATGAGGGCAGCGGCGGCCGAAGGCCGTCGCTGCCTTTTTCTCCCCTACTTCCGCGCCTCCGCCTCCAGCCCCGCCCGGTCCAGCAGGACAATCCGGTGCCGCTCCATCCGCAGCAGCCCGGCGTCGGCGAAGGCGCGCAGCGTCCGCGCCACCACCTCCCGCACCGTGCCGATCTGAGCGGCAATCTCCTCCTGCGTCCAGCGGTGAATCACCGTGCTTTCTCTCCCCCCTTCGGCGTGCTCCAGCAGGAAGCGCGCCAGTCGCCCCCGCACTGTTCTCAAAGAGAGGTCCTCCACCAGAGCGGTCAGGTGGTCCAGCCGACGGGCAAAGTCCTCCAGCAGCGCCCGCGCCAGTTCCGGGTACTCCCCCACCAGGCGGAGAAAGTCCGGGACCGAAATGGCGTAAAGGACCAAGGGGGTCACGGCCTGGACGGTGGCGTGGTTGACCTTCCGGGGGAGGAAAGGGGGGACCGTGTTGAACGCGTTGCCCGGTCTCAGCCAGGCCAGGACCTGCTCCCGGCCGTCCGGGGCGGTCCGGACCGCGCGCGCCTGCCCCTCGGCGACAAAGTAGACGTACTGGCAGGGCTCCCCCTCCAGGATGACGGTCTCACCGGGCGCGCAGGCGCAGCGGACGGCCACCTCCGCCAGCCGCGAGAGTGCCCGTTCGGGGAGGGCGGAGAAAAGGGGGACGCGCCGGAGAGCCTGAAGGGTTCGTTCGTCCATCGGTAAGCGCCTGACCGGGTAGACCGACCGTTTTGAGATTACAACAGGTTTGCCGATCTGTCAAACCCGCCCTGTACTTGTAGGACAACTGCGAGCAGTTGTCCTACACGTTTCCCCGGAATGTGACTTTTGTCATAGACGCGATGCCCCTTTTCGGCTAAACTGTGAGCAAGAACCAACAGCGAAGGGTAGCACTGTGATGAACGACCGGGTCCTCCCCGAAATTCATCTGATTCTCTGTAACCGCTGCGGTGCGTGCGTCCTCCTCTGCCCCACCCACGCCCTGGAGATGGGGCCGGAGGGTCCCTTCATCGCCCGCCCGGAGGATTGCGCGTACTGTGCCACCTGTGAGACCTATTGCCCCAATGGGGCCATCACCCTCGGATACGAAATCGTCTGGGGTGGTCCGCCGTGAATTCAGACGGGGGATAGGAAGCTTTGAAATGAGACCCACAGAGACCCTGATGCACGAACACGAAATCATCCTGATGGTTCTGGACGCCGCCGAGCGGGAGATTCAGCGGATGCGGGAGACGAACGCCGTCCGAAGGGAATATCTGGAGCAGATGGTGGACTTCTTCCGCAACTTCGCCGACCGCTGCCACCACGCCAAGGAGGAGAACCTGCTCTTTGTCCGGATGGAGGAGCGGGGGATGCCCCGGGAGGCCGGCCCCATCGGCGTGATGCTCTATGAGCACGACCTGGGGCGGGGGCACGTGCGGGCCATTGCCGACCTGCTCCCCCGGGCGGGCGACGACCCGGCCGCGCGGGACGGCATCCGGCAGCACCTGGCGGCCTACGTCCAGTTGCTGCGCGACCACATCTACAAAGAGGACCACATCCTCTACCCGATGGCCGACCAGTTGCTCTTGCCGGAGGACCAGCGGGCGCTGGAGGCGGAGTTTGAGCGGGTGGAACGGGAGGAGATCGGCGTGGGGGTGCACGAAAAGTATCACGAACTGGCCCACCGGCTGGCGGGAGAATAAACCGGGGTTTACACCGGGATACTGGGTGCTACCAGATGATTTCCAGCCCGGGCACCTTTGCAAAAGCGTGATCTCGGCTAATCAGGGGAACACCCAACGAGAGCGCGGTGGCTGCGATAATCCGGTCGGGCATATCAGGCACTATCTGGCGCGGTACCCGGCTTATAGCTTTTACGACCGGGTAAGTCAGGTCAGCGACGATCAACCCGGTTTCGCCAGCCTGCAACTCTCTGTCCAGAACTTCATACCATTCGGGGCGGATTCGTCCTTTTTCGCAGAGGAACAGGATCTCCACCAGGCAAATGGTCGGTACAAAGACAGTATTTTCACCCCGGGCACAGGCATCAAAGAATTCTCCCGCGGCCTGACCGAGGCGCGGGCTATCTTCCAGATACCAGATCAGACTGTGGGTGTCCGTTACGGCGGCTGGCATTATACATCCTGTCGCGGGAAGTTCTCCCACATCTGGCGTCGCGCTTCAGTGATTTCTTTTTCGGTAATGTCCAGGCCACGCCAGGCCCCGCGCAATGGACGCCTGCCAGCGCACCGGCGGGCCCTTTGCTCTTGCTGGATGCGCGGTGCCAGCCATTCTATGAGCCGGACTTTGTCTACCAGGGACAGTTGTTCAGCAAGAGTGAGCACTTTTTCCAGCGTGACTGTTTCATTCATTCTCTGGACCTCCAGCAATACTCATTATACAACGGAAGCCGGGAGATGCAAAAGGAGTTGGAATGATAGAAGTTCACCTCTATGGTAGGCTGCGACGGCTGGCATCGGACCCCCGGGGGGACCGGGAGGCGGTGGTTCACCTGGACGCGCGGCCGGGGGAGACGGTCGGTTCGGTGCTGGAGCGGCTGGGCGTCCGGACCGAAGAGATTGCCCACATCTTCCTCAACGGCGCGCTCCTGACCACCTGCAACTCCATGGCCCCCTGGCTCCGCTACCAGCGGGTCCGGGAGGATGTCCCCACCTGCGAGCCCAACCTGGACACCCCCGTGCAAGACGGCGACCGGCTGGGGCTCTTCGGCCGGGACATGGCGATGCTGGTGGTGTGAACGGGAGCAGGTCGCAAGGGGCAGGTCGCAGGTCGCAGGGAGCAGGGGGCACGGAACACGATGTACGACGACTTCAGCGCCGACTACGACCGTTTCGTGGATTGGCCCG
>JAGHZG010000303.1 GCA_017743275.1 Chloroflexota bacterium
GTCTGGGCGGCCGCCGGGGCCGGCCGCGCTGGCTTCCCAGACGGAGACGCCGCCGGGGCCGGCCGCTGGGGCCGCAACCCTCCCGGCGCCGGACGGGCCGCCGGGGCCGGCTGCGCCGCCGCAGGCATCGGCACGCCGGGCCGGAACGCGTGCAGCGGCCGCGCGCGCCGGGGCGGCGGCATCATCTGAGGCACCAGGAAGAGCGTCCGCGCCACCTGGGAGCGGATCTGCCCCAGAAGCGCCTGGTACATCTCGTGGGCCTCCTTCTTGTACGCCACCAGCGGGTTCTGCTGCCCGTAGGCCCGCAGGCCGATCCCCTCCTGCAGAACCGACAGGTCGGTCAGGTGGCGGACCCAGAGGGTATCTACCGCGCTCAGGATGACCTGCCGGTCCCGGAAGACCCGGACCGCCTCCAGGAAGGCGGTCTCCACTTTCCCCTTGATGTCGTCGGGCAGGTGACGCAGAGGCAGGGCCGCCGTCTCCTCGTCCGGCTCCGCGCCCAGGGCCTCCACCACCCGCTGGTAGATCAGCCGCCGCAGCGGATCGTTGCCCGCCCGCAGCAGCGCCAGCGTCACGTCCTGCTGGACCATGTCCCGATAGACCTGATAGCCCAGGTTGCGGTTCAGGTCCTCGTACGTCCGTCCGGCCAGCGCGGTCAGTTCCTCCAGAATCTCATCGCGGGAGAGGTCCGCCCAGCGCGGGTCCGGCTTCTCCGACAGGGGGAGAAACGTGCGCAGTTCGGCATGCAGCGCCTTCAGGTCCCACTCCTCCGGGTCCGGGCCCGGACAGTGGAGCAGGAGCAGGCCCTCTATCTCCTCCCGCACCATGCGCAGGACCTGGTCCCGCAGGTCCGGCTTACTGAGCACCTCCCGCCGCTGCGCGTAGATGACCTCCCGCTGGGTGTTCACCACGTCGTCGTATTCCAGGACGTGCTTGCGCAGGTCAAAGTTGTAGCCCTCCACCCGCTTCTGGACGGACTCAATGGTCTTGCTGAGAATGCTGAATTCCAGCGGGGCGTCGTCCATACCGGCCCGGGCCATCAGGCCCTGGACCCGGTCGGCGCCGAAGCGGCGCATCAGTTCGTCCTCCAGGGAGAGGTAGAAGCGGGAGGAGCCGGGGTCGCCCTGGCGGCCCGAACGGCCGCGCAACTGGTTATCTATGCGCCGCGCCTCGTGCCGCTCCACACCCAGGACGTGCAGGCCGCCCAGCGCGATCACCCGCTTCCGGTCTTCAGCGCAGTCCGCCCAGGCCTTCGCCAGCACCTCCGCCCACCGCTCGGGGAACCGCTCCGTGGGTTTCTGTCCCCGCCGGAGCATGTCCACCGCCTCGTTCCAGTGGGACTGGCGAATCCCGGTCAGGTCGTACCCCTCCTGGCGGAGCCACTCCCGGGCCAGCCCCTCCGGGTTGCCGCCCAGGAGAATGTCCACGCCCCGGCCGGCCATCTGGGTGGCAATCGTCACCGCGCCGGACCGTCCCGCCTGGGCAATGATGACGGCCTCCTGCTCGTGGTACTTGGCGTTGAGGACGTTGTGGGGGATCCCCCGCGCCTTCAGCATCCGGGAGAGCCGCTCAGAGGTCTCAATGGCAGTGGTACCCACCAGGACGGGCCGTCCGGCCTTATGCAGTGCCTCTATCTCGGCGACGACGGCCCGGAACTTCGCCTCCTCGGTCTGGTAGATGACGTCCTCCAGGTCCAGCCGTTTGTAGTACTGCTCCCGGCGCCCGTCCCGGCTCTCGTAGACGGTGACCGGGACGTCGTCCCGCCCGTTCAGGACGCCCGCGAAGGTCACCTCCGAAAGTTCCCGCACGGGCACTTCCCGCGCCACCAGGTCGCCGAACATGGCCCGGTACTCCACGTGGGTGGGCAGGACGACGACGTCCATATTGTAGATTTTCTGGAACTCCTCCTTCTCCGTCGCCGCCGTACCGGTCATCCCGGCCAGTTTCCTATACATCCGGAAGTAGTTCTGGAAGGTAATGGTGGCGTAGGTGAGCATCTCCTCCCGGACGGCGACGCCCTCTTTGGCCTCAATGGCCTGGTGGAGCCCCTCCGCGTACCGCCGACCGTACATCAGCCGCCCGGTGAACTCGTCCACAATGATGACCTGTCCGTCCCGGACGATGTAGTCCTTATCCCGCTGGTAGACGGCCCAGGCCCGCAGCGCGTTGTCCAGGTACGGGAGCATGTAGGCATGTTTGGGGTCGTAGAGGGTCTCCCCCGGCCCAATCTCCGGGAGCATGGACTCCACTTTGTGGATGCCCTCTTCGGTCAGGATGACGTTGCGGGTCTTCTCGTCCACCTCGTAGTGGACGTCCCGCTGGAGACGGCGGACAATCTCGGCGAAACGGCGGTAGAGGTCCGAGGACTCCTCGGCGGGGCCGGAGATGATGAGGGGGGTACGGGCCTCGTCAATGAGGATGTTATCCACCTCGTCCACAATGGCGTAGTAGAGTTCCCGCTGGACGCAGTCGGCCAGGTCCCGCACCAGGTTATCCCGCAGGTAGTCAAAGCCGAACTCGTTGTTGGTGCCGTAGGTGATGTCGGCGTTGTAGGCCTCCCGGCGGGAGACGGGGCGCAGGTTCAGGTAGCGGTCGTCGGTGGACGGGTAGTCGGGGTCAAAGAGGAAGGAGCCCAGGTCGGGCTCGGCGGCGGCAGACTGGATGACACCGACGGACATCCCCAGGGCGTGGTAGACGGGGCCCATCCACTGGACGCCGAACTTGGAGAGGTAGTCGTTGGGGGTGACCAGGTGGACCCCCCGGCCGACGGGGATGTCGTCTATAGGAACGAACTCCCAGCGGTCGGGGTCCTTGCCCCAGCGGCGGCGGGCCGCCTCCACCCACTCCGGGTTGAGGGAGAGACCGTTCAGGTAGAGGGGCAGGGTGGCGACGAGGGTCTTGCCCTCGCCCGTCTTCATCTCGGCGATTTTGCCCTGGTGGAGCACGATGCCGCCGATGAGTTGGACGTCGTAGTGGCGCAGGCCGATGGTGCGTTTGGAGGCCTCGCGGACGGCGGCGAAGGCCTCCACCAGGATGTCGTCCAGGGATTCCCCGCGCGCCAGGCGGCGGCGGAACTCCGTCGTTTTGGCGCGCAGCGCGTCGTCGCTGAGGGCCTCATAGGCCCGCTCCAGCGCGTTGATGCGCTCCACGACTTTCTGCAACCGGGCGATTTCCCGGTCATTGGGGTTACCGAAGAGACGGCTCAGAAAACTCATTCCATCCTCACAGAGTAACTGCCTACCCGGATCGGTTTGCAGATAACGTAGCGCAGGCTATCAGCCTGCATGCAGGCCTGGCGATCTGCGCTTGAGCCGCAGACCGACCGAAGGGAGGCCGGTCAGCGCACAGCGCGGGTTAGCCGCCGTTTCTGTCAAACTCCCACATCAGAACAGTATCTGTGC
>JAGHZG010000304.1 GCA_017743275.1 Chloroflexota bacterium
GCGATAAGCGATTCGCGATACGCGAATTGACGTTCTGGCCGTTCCGGTGTATCATAAAGGCCTAATGGAGTCGCAAGTGCTGATCAAAGTGGCGCCGTCCATTCTCTCCGCCGATTTCGCCCGCCTGGCCGACGCGGTGGCCGAGGCGGAAGCGGCGGGGGCGGATTACATTCACGTGGACGTGATGGACGGCCAGTTTGTGCCCAATCTCACTGTTGGGCCGCCGGTAGTGGCGGCGATCCGCCGGGTCACCCGGTTGCCGCTGGACGTCCACCTGATGATGGTCCAGCCTGAGCGCTACCTGCGGGCCTTCGCCGACGCTGGCGCCAACATCCTGACGGTGCAGGTGGAGGCCTGCCCGCATCTGCACCGGGTGTTGCAGAACATTCGCGCGCTGGGGATGCGGGCCGGGGTGGCCCTCAACCCGGCCACTCCGCCCGTGATGATCAGCCAGGTGCTGACTGACCTGGACCTGGTGCTGGTGATGACGGTCAACCCGGGGTTCGGCGGGCAGGTCTTCATCCCGACGATGGTCCCGAAAATCGCCGAGGTGCGGCGGATGCTGGATGAGGCCGGCAGTCCGGCCGAACTGGAGGTAGACGGGGGGATCAATCCGGAGACGGCGCCGCTGGCGGTGAGGGCCGGGGCGCGGGTCCTGGTGGCCGGAAAGGGGATTTACGGCGCCGGGGTGGAGGTAACAGCGGCGATCCGTGCCCTGCGGGAGTCGGCGTTAAAAATGGAGCAGCCTCACACAGAGACACAAAGAACACAAAGAGACTGAAAACTTTGTGCCTTTGTGTCTCTGTGTGAGCATTACGCGCCCTTGTTCAGGGTGCGCAGGCAGCGGGTGCAGACCCAGAGCCGACGGGCCTGTCCGCCCAGGGTCACGCGCACCCGATGAACGTTGGCATCAAAGCGACGCTTGGTCGCCCGGTTGGAGTGACTCACATTGTGCCCGAACTGGGCGCTCTTGCCGCAAATGTCACACTTTGCCATCATCCCTCCCGTAACGCTGGCCGTCAGGCCGGTGTTTAGAAACATGACTCCACTGCAAAAAGGGTTCTTTATCGCAGAGACCGCAGAGTACGCAGAGCATTATTGACTTCACTGCAAAAAGGTCTCTTTACCGCAGAGTACGCAGAGCAATATTAAAGAAAACCTCTGCGCTCTCCGCGTTCTCTGCGATGAGTTTTTGCAGTGGACTCAACATGGGATAATCATACCACATCCGTGGGTTTTGTGCAAACACTGCGGCTTCGTGATTCTTTAGAAGATTCTTCTGACTCATAACCAGGAGCAGGGATGAAAGACCAGATCCGACCCAAAGGCCGTATAGAGGTCTCACCGACCGCCATTGCCAGCCTGGTCCACCAGGCCGTCACCTCGTCGTACGGGATTGTGGGAACCGTCCCCAAAAACCTGGCGACGGGCATCGCCGACGTCCTGTCGGGCGGCAGCCACCGGGGGGTGGTTGTCCAGGTGCGGGACGGGAAAATCATCATCCACCTCTACGTCGTGGTGGAGTACGGCACGCGCATCGCGGCCGTCGCCCGCAGCGCGATGAACGTGGTCAAATACACGGTGGAGAAGTGTTTGGGCATTCCCGTGGCGGAGGTCAACGTCCACGTGGAGAAGATTCGCATTTCGGACCTGGATTGAGGGGGAAATCGCGGTGACGGATGCAAGCGTCGTAGATGGGGAACGGTTCAAGCGACTGGTGTACGCTGGCCTGGTCTGGCTGCGACAACACCAGGAGGAGATCAACGCACTCAACGTCTTCCCGGTGCCCGACGGGGATACCGGCACCAACATGGTGCTGACCATGCAGTCGGCCTGGGAGGAAGTGGCCAGCGTGGATGAGAACAACGTGGGCAAGGTCGCCCACCGGGTGGCCCACGGCGCGCTGATGGGCGCCCGGGGCAACTCCGGCGTCATCCTCTCCCAGATATGGCGCGGGATGGCCCGCCATCTGGACAACAAGGAGTGGCTGACCGCGTCCGACTTGGCGGCCGCGCTGGAAGAGGGAGTCCGGACGGCCTACAAAGGGGTGATCCGTCCGGTGGAGGGCACCATTCTGACCGTGGCGCGGGAGGCCGCCGAGGAGGCAACTCTGGCGGCTGGACGGACGACGGACCTCAGCGTTGTGCTGGAGCGGGCCGTCCGCCGGGCCTGGGATGCCCTCGCCCGCACGCCGGACCTGCTGCCGGTCCTGGCGGAGGCCGGGGTGGTGGACGCGGGCGGGCAGGGGCTCTGTGTGATTCTGGAGGGGATGATGCGGGCTCTTCGGGGAGAGGTGATGGGCGAATCGGCGGCAGTGGCAACGACTGTGATGGGCCCGGCGTTCGCCGCCGAGGCGGTGCCCGAGGAAGAGTACGGCTACGATGTGCAGTTCCTGATTGTCGGGCAGAACCTGGATGTGGAGGCCATCCGGCGGGATATAGACGCGATGGGTACCTCCACGCTGGTTGTCGGGGATTCGGAGACGGTCAAAGTTCACGTCCACGTCCCGGACCCGGGGGTGCCGCTCAGTTACGCGGTCCGGCTGGGCTCGCTGCGGGACGTGGTGGTGGAGGACATGCAGGCCCAGTACCGGGAGTTCGTCCGCGCGCGGGAGCAGGCGCGGCCCGCCCCGGCCATGATGGTCTCCGGGGCACCGCCGCGCGAGGTCGGCGTGGTCGCGGTGGTGTCGGGGGACGGGCTGGAGAAGGTCTTCATGAGCCTGGGCGCGTCCGCGGTTGTCCCCGGTGGTCAGACGATGAATCCCAGTACGGAGGAAATCCTGCGCGTGGTGGAAAGTCTGCCGACGCCGAAAGTGGTCATCCTGCCCAACAACGGCAACATCATTCTGGCGGCCCGTCAGGCCCAGGAACTGAGTCAGAAAGAGGTCGTGGTGGTGCCGACCCGGAGCATCCCGCAGGGGGTTGCCGCACTCCTGGCCTTCAACCACCAGGCCGGTCTGGAGGAGAACGCAGAAACGATGGAGCGCGCGGCCCGCGAGGTCCATACCGGCGAGGTGACGACGGCGACCCGGGACGCGAGCCTGAACGGCGTCCAGGTACGGCAGGGCCAGATCATCGGCCTGCAGGATGACCAGTTGGTCGTCTCCGGGGACACGGTGGACGAGGTGGTGGAGGCGCTGCTGGACCGGATGGGTGTGGCCGACCTGGAGATTGTCACCCTGTACTACGGGGCGGGTGTGCGGCAGGAGGAGGCCGAGGCGCTGGCGGCCCGCCTGCAGGAGAAGTATCCCGACCAGACCTTTGAGGTCGTCTACGGCGGCCAGCCGCATTATTTCTACATTCTCTCCGCCGAGTAGCATAGGATTTATCCTGTTCTCTGCAGGATAATGAACTTTAAGAAATTCGTTCAGACATCCCACTATGGGGGTCTGGCTACCTGAT
>JAGHZG010000305.1 GCA_017743275.1 Chloroflexota bacterium
TTACCAGGACGTCCTTTCCGGTCAGAAGCGCGCGGACCACGTCCTCCTGTTCGGGGGGGCGCCACTCCCGGAATCCAAAGAGTTCCCGCATTCCCCGCAGCACCCGGTCCCAGAGTTCCCGCAACTGCTCCATCGGGACGACGCGGGGCAGGCGCAGTTCCAGGAGCAGTTGTTCCAGGTGGGTCAGGAGGCGCTCCGGCAGTCCAGCCAGGATCCGTTCCATCCGCTCCCGGTCAATTCGCCACGCTGGCGGCGCCTGGGCCATGTGGTCGGCGATGGCCTGGTAGACGGCGCGCCGGGAGCGCATCGTCTCGTCATCCAGCACCACAGGGCCTCGCGCTCTTCCGGCCTCGTCCATTCCCGGCAGTGCAGCCAGCAGGTCCCGGCGGTACTCTCGGGTCCACACTCGTTTATCCAGAAGGAGCACCGCGCCGATGTCCTCCTCTCCTCGGATCAGGCGGCCGAATCCCTGTTTGAAGTCAATGAGCATCAGCGGGAGGATGTAGTCGGTGAATTCGTGCCGGCCCCGGTCGCGGACTTCGGCGGCCCGGGCGCGGACCACCGGGTCAGTCAGGAGTGGGAAGGGGAGTTTCTCCATCACCACGTAGGAGATATTCGGGCCGGGGACGTCCACCCCGTACCAGAAACTTTTCAGGCCCAGGAGGACGGAACCGGGGCGAGTTTTGATCTCCTCCAGCAGGGCACGCCGGCTGCCGGTCTCCCCCTGGCAGGCGACGGGGATGGAGTGTTCACCCAGGGCCGGCTCCAGGGCCCGGAAGACCTGGATCATCCGGTCACGGGCGGTGAAGAGGACCAGGCCATTGCCCCCGGTGAACTGGAAGAACCCGTTCAATTCCTGGGCCGCTTCGTCCACGAAGTTCTGAATCTCGCGGGGTCGGGCATCGTACCGCATATAACGGGCGACGGCAAAGAGGACCCGGCGGTAATCCAACTCCGGCGGTAGGGCGACGGCGTTGTCCGGCCCCACCCGCCGCACCACTCCCAGCCGGTCCAGGATGAAGCCGAAGCCGGCCTCCCGGGTAGTGCGCAGGGTCGCCGAAGTCAGGACCAGCGTCCGGCAGGTCCGGTACAGGCGCTGCTCCAGGTATGGTCCCACCCGTACCGGCGCCCGCCGGACCGCCCAGCGGTAGGGGCCAGTGTACTCCTCAATGTCCTTTATCTCCTCCGGGGGCACAGAGGGTTCCACTTCTATCCAGTGGACGCGGGTTCGCCGGTCGTATCCGACGTGCAGGATTTCGGTCAGCAGGCGGGCCTGTTCGGCCAGTGCGCTGGCCAGAAACTGGAGTTCGTTCTGGGTCTCCTGCTGGAAGGCGGGCAGGGGATGGGCTTCCAGCCAGGCGCGCAACCCCTCCACCGCTCGGGCCGTATCCTCCAGTGCCGCGGTCAGTCGCTGGCGGGCCTCTTCCGCCGGCTTCCAACTGCGGGGATTGGCCCGACGGGGGTCCGCCTCCAGGGCCAGTTGGACTCCGTATCGGACGTCCATCCGGACCCTGTTTAATTCCGCGTACCGCCGGAGGCGGTCGCCGAAGTCCCTGGACAGGGAGTCCAGAAGGTTGCGGGTCTGGATGGCTCGCGCGATCCGCCGCTGGCCCTCCGGGTCCTGCACCCTGTCCCGGATCCGGATCAGTACTCCCCGGCCCGAGCGATGGTCCAGCAACCGGTTGACCAGGTAGGCGACGCTTCCCGAGGAGACCTCGTCTGTGGCTGCGGAGGTGGCGGCGTCCTCCAGGTTGTGGGCCTCGTCTATCACAACCCGGGCAAAGGGCAGCCCTGTCGCTTCCCACTCTTTGGAGAGGAGCAGGGCGTGGTTGGTCACCACTACCTGGGCCCGCAGCGCTCGCTCGTAGGCCCGACGGTGGAAGCAGGCCTCCCCCACCGGGCAGTGTTGACGGCTACACTCCCCCTGCTCCGCCCGCAGCGATTCGCACAGCCAGGCCAGGGCCGGGAACGTGCTGAGGGCCCAGTAACTCAATTCGTCCAACAACCCCTCCTGGGTGGCCGACAGCCAGGTCAGGAGGACCAGCCAGGCAAAGCGCTCCTCATCGTCCATTGTCTCCGGGTCGGTCTGGGCATAGACCGCTTCGGCCCGCCGGAGGCAGAGGTAGTTGGACATTCCCTTCAGGACCTGGTGGCGGAAGTCCATTCCCAGATAACGACGGAGGCGGTCCAGATCGCCCGCCATCTGGTCCTGAAGAAGGCGGGTGTAAGTGGAGATCAACACTGGCTCCCCCTGGCTGTGGGCCCAAAGGACGGCGGGGACCAGATAGGCGAAGGTCTTGCCGGTGCCGGTGGGAGCCTCTATCAGGGCGAAACGGTCCTCCTGGAGCGCGCGGCTCACCGTCTCCACCATCTGTAGTTGGGCCTCCCGTCGGCGGAGGCGGTTCTGCTTCACCATATCCTCAAAGCGGGCCCGAACCGCCTCCGGCGTGAAGGAGAAGGGAGGTGCCGGGGATGGGGTTTCCGGAGTGGGAGGAGCGAGCAGGCGAGTCAGGAGAGGCTCCCACCCTTTATCGGGCGCGGGGGACGGAATCCCCAGCCGCTTTGCCAGGCGGGGCATCCATCGGATGCACTCCCTGGCCAGAAGGGGGTTCCGGGTCATTCGCTCCCGGATTCCGTCCAGCAGGCGGGGGACCGTCGCGGCCAGTACCAGGACGTCCACGACGGCATTGTGGAAACCGGTCCAGGAGAACGGTTCCACACCATATTGCCGCGCCCAGTCCTCCACAATCTGGCCGCCTTCCAGTCCCACGCCGACACCCAGCGAGCGGGCCAGTTCTTCCAGGCTGAGGCCGCCTTCGCCAGCGCGGGCTAGGCAGGCCAGTTCCATCGTATCCACGACGGGGTTGGCAATCTCCCATCCGATTTCCCGGCCTGCCTGCTGGAGAAAGGCCATGTCAAAGCGGACGTTGTGGGCCACCAGGGGGAGGTCGCCCAGCCAGCGGCGGAACCGTTCCAGCACCTCCGGCAGGCGGTCTGCCTGTGCCAGTTGTGCTTCCCACTCTGGATGGTCTGTCAGGCCCAGTTTGACCCGGAGTCCGTAGGGGATCTCACGACCTTCCAGATTCACGTATTCGTTGAAGGTCGAAGGGAGAGGGGATCCGTCTTCTGCGACGGCGGGGGATGGGTGGCCGTGGACAATGCGCACTGCGGCGATCTGGAGGATGCGGTCGCGGCCGGGGTTGAGGCCTGTGGTCTCCAGGTCAAAAGCGACGAAGGCGTCCAGCGGGGGGAGATGGGCCAGGAAGGGAGGGTGGACGGAGCCCCGTTCCCGGCGGGGTTCCGGCGCGCCTGCGGCGATGGCCTCCGCCTCCAGCGCAGCCCGGGCGCGCCAGCGGCCATCGGCCATCGGGACGAAGAGGGTGGGATGGCCCTGCAG
>JAGHZG010000306.1 GCA_017743275.1 Chloroflexota bacterium
GGGTGGGCGAGACTGGCGGAACGGGGACGGTCGGCATGGGAGTCGGGAGAATGCCCCCGGTAGTTGCCCCGGGCGTCTCCAGGTAGATGCTCATCGCCGGGGTGTAGACGCCCAGGCGCCGGGCCAGTTCGGTCAGGCGCCGCATGGTCGGCGCGGGCTGACCGTGGGCCGCGTACGCCTCTATCATCGCCGCCAGCGCGTCCCGCACGTCCTCTTCCCGCAGTCCCTTCAGCCGGGCCAGGGCCCGGTCCATATCCCCGTCGGCCACGTACCCCAGGGCGGCCAGCCGAATCCACTCGTGCCGGTAGTCGCTGCGGAGCAGGGGCGGGGTCGTGTTGTAGAGTTGGACGGGGTCAATCAGCCAGGCGTAGACCAGCCCCAGCGCCAGCCCGAGGGCCAGACCGAGAGAGAGGGCGAAGAACCGGCCCCGGGAGATCACGGCGTCCCTCCGAGATAGGGCCACATGGCCGGGGTGGTGGCCCCCAGCGCTTCCGCCAGGCGCACCAGCATCCGGATGTCGGTGGGACGGCCGTCCTGGGCGATGAGGGTCTCGGTCAGTTCCACCAGGGGACGGGTGGGCTGCTCGGGGTCCAGGCGGGCCAGCCGCTCCCGGGCGGCGTCGGGGTTCCCTTCCACCTGGTACGCGGCGGCGACCATCAGGATGTAGTCGTTCCGGTAGTCCTGCCGCAACTGGGCGGGGGCGGTGTTGGTGTACTGAACCGGCCAGAGGACCCAACCGACCAGAAGCCCCAGGGCGATGCCCAGGGCCAGACCGACCAGTCCCAGGAGAAGCAGGTTTCGCATCGGGGCCTCGCGGGGTGGCTCAACGGAAAGGGGATTTTGGACCGCGGCCCAAAATCCCCCTGGTTCAGTGCCGGAGGTGGGAGTCGAACCCACATGGGCCAAGCCCACACGATTTTGAGTCGCGCGCGTCTGCCTGTTCCGCCACTCCGGCCCGTCTCTTTATAGTATAACGGCAAACGGGCTTTTCGTCAAACCGGGCTTTGCTGCCCTTTTTCCTCAGGGGCATCCTGCCCGAGGACCTCCACCGGGTCGCCCACGGCGACCTCGCCGCCCTCCAGGACGCGGACGAAAATTCCCTCCCGGGGCATCACGCAATCCCCCACGGCCCGGAAGACGGCGCATTTGGTGTGGCAGAGTTTGCCGATCTGGGTGACCTCCACCAGTGTCTTCCCGATGCGCATGCGGGTGCCCACTGGCAGGGTGTGCAGTTCTATCCCCCGGGTGGTGATGTTCTCGGCGAAACTCCCCTCCCGGACGTCCAGCCCGTGTTGGCGCATCCGCTCAATGGACTCCCACGCCAGCAGGGAGACCTGGCGATGCCAGGGGCCGGCATGGGCGTCCCCTTCCACCCCCCAGTCCGGGCGCAAAACCGCCCGCCCGACGTTCTGCTTGGAGGTCCCCTTCTTCTCGCTGATACAGACGGCGACGACAGTGCCCCGCATATGGTTTCACTCCAGGACAATCTCTCCGCTCTTCCCCCCGCTCTTGCGCAGCAGGCGGACATTCTGGATGCGCATCCCCCGGTCCACCGCCTTGCACATATCGTAGACCGTGAGGGCGGCGACGACGACGGCGGTCAGCGCCTCCATCTCCACTCCGGTCACCCCGGTGCAGCGGACGCGCGCGGTGATGCCCACCACCGACCGTTCCTCGTCAAACGAGAAGTCCACCTCCACCGCGGTGATGGGCAGGGGATGACAGAGGGGGATGAGTTCGGGGGTCCGCTTGGCGGCCATAATGCCCGCGATGCGGGCGACGGCCAGGACATCCCCCTTGGGGACGCCGCCGGACTGGATGAGGGCCAGGGTCTGGGGTTGCATCCAGACCTCTCCGGCGGCTACCGCCTCCCGCACCGTGGGGCTCTTCTCCGAGACGTCCACCATGCGGGCCGCGCCGCGTTCGTCCAGATGGGTGAGGGTCATCTCTCAGTGTCTGGTTTTGCCACGTGGCGCAGGCTGTCAGCCTGCAACCGGCCTGTTGCAACTTGACAAATGATTCCGACAATCCGTTGCCCTATCCCCGGACAGGGCTTTCCGAGCCGCGGCCCTCACCCCTCCCCTGGCCCCTTCCCTCTCCCGCACAGCGGGAGAGGGAAGGGGAATGCGGGAGGGGTTTTGCGGCGGGCGGCTTCGCCGCCCGCCGCAAAACCCCTCCCCTCTCCCGCCGCCGAAGGCGAGCGGGAGAGGGGAGCAACCGTATTGTCTGTCAAACTGGTGTAACCGGCGGGCCGAGTGCCCCACAGTTAACCAGCAAGTTCAAGGCACCATTTCCGGCGATCCCGGACCATCGCATTGAGGATGGTTAACAACTTGCGCATACAGGCAACAATGGCCACTTTGGGCGGTTTCCCGGCGGCCCTCAGCCGTTGATAAAACGTTCGCAACAACGGATTGCAACGAATGCCGGCAATCGTGAGCATATACAGCACCTCCCGCGCCGCCTGCCGCCCGCCTGTGACCCGCCGCTGGCGCTTTTGTGTCCCGCTGTCCCGATTGTAGGGAGCAACCCCCACCAGGGCGGCGATCTTCTTCCGGTTCAACCGGCCAATCTCAGGCACTTCTGCCACCAGCGTGGCAGCTCCCACCAGGGCCACGCCCGGAGCACTATCCAGAATCTCTACCGTCTCTGCCAGCGGTGTTTGATTCACCCAATCCGCTATCTCTCGCTCCAGCGTGGCGATTTCAGCATCCAGCCATTCCAGGTGCTTCCGAATATAAGGCCGGGCGGTCTCCGGCGCGGTTCGCCAGTGATGCTCTTCTATTGCCCGCATCTCCACCAACTGCCGCCGGCGAGCCACCAGTATCTCCAGATGACGGGTGTGCTCGTCCGGCAGAACGGTCACAGGGGGCCGCATTTTCTGGCCGAACTCGGCCAGAATACGGGCATCCAGGCGGTCCGTTTTGGCCAAGACGCCAGAAGCGCGGGCGAAATCCCGCACCCGGCGCGGATTGACCCGGCTGAACGGGAGACCCGCGCGGGAGAGGGCATCCATCAGATCGGCTTCCAGCCCACCGGTGGCCTCCAGGACGATGAGGGTCGGCGATAGAGCCTGGAGGTGGGCCAGGAGTCGGTTCACCCCTTCCGGGGTGTATGGGAACCGCTGGGGGGCTTGGTCAGGCCCGAAGGCGACGTCCAGATGCTCTTTGGAAATGTCAACGCCAACGAAGATTTCAGTATTCATTTTTCCTCCCCCTGGTGTTGTGAGATTGGTAGTCCATTCTGGTATACGGGCTTGGGAGCCCTGGCAACCGTTCGGACTGTTCCGAAGAAAGGGTACGGCGACCCTGCTCCCCTACGGTCTTATCACCTGGGGGGTAACGGCCTGCCGCACCCGCTCATATTATACCACTCGCTATTATACCAGGGGGT
>JAGHZG010000307.1 GCA_017743275.1 Chloroflexota bacterium
GCCATACATAATTCTGGCGAAGGCCCGCCCCTGTAGCGCAGGCCGCCAGGCCTGTACGCAGGCTGACAGCCTGCGCGTTATCTGCAAACCAATTGGGGTAGGGATTTGTAGAATAGGATTTATCCTGGCAAGTACTTACCTCACCGTGGACGGGGAGTGTTAATGGGAAGAATTCTGGTCAACAATCGGGATGAAATGGAATGGGAACCCGGGCTGACGGTGACGGAACTCCTGCGCCGGTTCCGCTACACCTTCCCTGCCATTGTTGTCACTATTGATGGAGAGGTTATCCCAGAAGAAGAATTCTCCACCCGCCAGATTCCCGAGGGTGCCGACGTGCGGGTGATTCATCTGATCGCGGGAGGGTGATGACCGAGAGACCCGTTTCCTGTGCCCGTGCGGGAGACCTGGCCCTGCTGATAGGCCCGGACCGCCGCTGGCAGATTGTTCGTCTGGAACCCGGACAGGCCGTCCATACCCATCGGGGAGTCCTGGCCCACGACGACCTTATCGGTTGTCCCTGGGGGAGCCGGGTGGTCTCCCATACCGGGCAACCGTTCCTGTTGCTGACCCCGTCGCTCCACGACCTGATCCTTCGCCTGCGCCGCACCACCCAGATTGTCTATCCCAAAGAGGCCGGGTATATCCTGCTCAAGATGAACATCGGGCCGGGATGTCGGGTGGTGGAGGCGGGGAGCGGCAGCGGTGCACTGACGGCAGTGTTGGCCCACGCCGTCCGGCCCGATGGACGGGTGTACTCCTACGAGGTCCGCCCGGAGATGCAGCGACTGGCCCGCCGCAACCTGGAGCGGCTGGGTCTGGCCGACGTAGTGGAGTTCAAGACGCGCGACATCGCAGAGGGATTTGACGAGGTCGGCGTGGACGCGCTGTTCCTGGACCTGCCCAATCCCTGGGACTATCTGGACCAGGCCCACGCGGCGCTGGCGAACGGGGGGTATCTGGGCTCTCTGCTGCCCACGGCCAATCAGGTGACCCGTCTGCTGGCGGCGCTGGAATCGCCCCGGTGGGGGCTGGTGGAGGTGGAGGAGATTCTGCTGCGGCCCTACAAGGCCGTCTCTGCCCGCTTCCGCCCGGAGGACCGAATGGTGGCCCATACGGGCTTCCTGATTTTCGCCCGCGCGCTGGTGGAAGAGAGCATCTCCGGGCCGAATGCCCCCGAAATCCCCGCGACTTTTCGGGAGGATGAGACGTAGATATAGACGACGGACGACAGACCACAGACGACAGGAGTAGCGCAGGCTGTCAGCCTGCATATTGGTCGTTGGTCTGTGGTCCGTGGTCTGTGGTCAGTGGTCAATCACTGCGAAAGGAGGGTCCTATGGATAGCCGTGCCCGTACTCAGTTGGCCCTGGGCCTGTTCCTCATCCTGATCGCGGCGTTTCTGGCCGCACTCCGATTCTATCCCCCTCTGCGTGCCCTCATCCCGTCCTTTGAATGGCCGATGTGGGTCGTCATCGCCGGAGGGGTCATCCTGCTCATCGGCCTGCTGGTCGGCGCGCCGGGGATGGCGGTTCCGGCCTGCATCGTTGCCGGCATCGGCGGCATCCTCTATTACCAGAACGCGACGGGCGACTGGGGGTCGTGGGCCTACGTCTGGTCGCTCATCCCGGGCTTTGTCGGGGTGGGCACGATTCTGGCGGGCCTTCTCGGTCAGGACTTCCGGCAGTCGGTCCGCAGCGGCCTGAATCTGATCCTCATCAGCCTCATCATGTTCCTGTTCTTCGCCGCCGTGTTTGGCCGATTGGCCGTTCTGGGACCGTACAGGGACTACCTGCTGGCGGCTCTCTTTTTCCTGTTGGGCCTCTGGTTCATTGTGCGGGGCCTGACCCGCTCCAGGAGGGGATAAGATGTCCAGTTCACAGCGTTGGTTTCTGTTCTGGGGGGCTGTGTTGATCTGGCTGGCCCTCTGTTTTCTCCTCAAGGCCCTGGGGGTCATTGGCGATGTACTGGGGTATTTCTGGGCCGGGTTTCTCTTACTGGCAGGCATCGGGTTGGTGGTCAGCGCTCTGATCCCCGCGCGGCCGGTATCCGGAGAGGAAGTCATCATTGTAGACCTGCAGGGGGCCCGGCAGGCCAGTGTGGAGATTGAACACGGGGCCGGGCAGATGGAGGTGACCGGCGGGGCGCCACCGGGTGCAGCGCTGACGGTCAACCGGGGTACCGGCATGAAGGTTTCCAGCCGTATGGAAGGGGAGCGTCTGGCTGTGAAGGTGGAGTGCGGCCCCTCCTTTGCACCTGTCGTCGGGCCGGAAAGCGGGGTCTGGTGCTTCCGTCTCACCGATGAGATTCCGCTCACCCTGAGCGTGGAGAGCGGTGCCAGTCAGATGACGCTGGATCTCCGGTACCTGCCCATCACCTACTGCAAACTGGAGACCGGAGCCAGCAATGTCACGCTGATCCCACCGGCGCGCGTGGCCAATGCTCTGGTGGACGTGGAGGCGGGCGCGGCGCTCCTGAACGTGCAGATTCCTGAGGGCGTCGCGGCCCGCATCCGCTTCAAGGACGGCCTCTCCGCGCGCCACATTGACCAGAAGCGGTTCCCCCGGCTGGAAGAGGGTATCTACCAGTCTGCTGATTACGACAACGTGGCGTATCGGGTGGAATTGCATCTGGAGGCCGGTGTCAGTTCGGTCACCGTTCACTAACAGGAGGGACTCATGAGACGGATAGACTGGCGTATCATCGTGGGCCTGCTGCTCATTCTGGCCGGGGCGATTTCGCTTCTGGAGAGGGTCGGGGTCATTCCGCCGGGGATTGACCTGTTCTGGGGCATTGCCGGCGTCGGCGGAGGGGCAGTCTTTCTGTACGTGTTCTTCGCCAATCCCCGCGCCCAATGGTGGGCGGCGATTCCGGGATTCCTTCTACTGGGGCTGGGGGCGGCGGCGTTTCTGCCCGAAGGCCTGGACGGATTGGCCTTTCTGGGAGGAATCGGACTGGCCTTCTGGGTCATCTACCTGACCAACCGTCAGCACTGGTGGGCCATTATCCCAGGGGGCGTGTTGTTCACCCTGGCCGCGGTGTCCGCGCTCCCGGGAAGGGTGGGCAACATAGACACCGGTGGTGTCTTTTTCCTGGGCCTGGGCCTGACCTTTCTGCTGGTCGCCCTGCTGGCGCGGCATTCCTGGGCCTATATCCCGGCGGTGATCCTGGTGCTGTTTGGGGCGGTCCTGGGGTTGGGCTTCGGCGGCCTGCTGGACTGGCTCTGGATCGGTGCCCTCTTCCTGGCGGGCCTGATCCTGATCCTCTTCGCCCTGTTGCGGCGGCGATGAGAGCGGGGCGGGTTGGGGGCGGCGGCGAAGCCGCCGCCCCCAACCCGCCCCCGACGCGTCGCCAGCCCGCGGGCCCTCTTAGCGGCCCA
>JAGHZG010000308.1 GCA_017743275.1 Chloroflexota bacterium
GAGACCGTTCCCGCAGGGCGCGGAAGGCCTGGGGGTCGGCGAGGGGCGGCGCTCCGCCGCCCCTCGCCGACCCCCAGGCCTTCCGCGCCCTGCGGGAACGGTACAACCAGGCCCTGCTGGCCCACCCCCAGACCCACACCTACCATGACTACGGCACCCCCGCGATGGTCGCGATGTGCAACGCCTTCGGCGGCCTGCCGACCCGCGGCTTCTCCCAGGGGCAGTTTGAGGGCGCCGATGCCATCGGCGGCGAGGCGCTGCGGGAGGCCATCCTGGCGCGGGGCGGCGAGGGAGACCCGTCCCACGCCTGTATGCCCGGGTGCATCATCTGCTGCTCCAACGTCTTTCCGGACGCGCAGGGCCGGGCAGTCGTCTCGCCGTTGGAGTACGAGACCATCGCACTGATGGGCTCCAATCTGGGCCTGGACGACCTGGAGACGATTGCCCGTCTGAACTGGCACGCCAACGACATCGGGGTGGACACCATTGAAGTGGGCGCGGCGCTGGGGGTGGCCGCGCGCGGTGGCGTCTGGTCTTTCGGAGACGGAGCGGCGGCGCTCTCGCTGATGGACGAAATCCGCCGGGCTACCCCCCTGGGGCGCATCCTCGGCAACGGGGCCGTCGCCACCGGGCAGGCCTTCGGAGTGCTTCAGGTGCCGGCGGTCAAAGGGCAGGCCATCCCGGCCTACGACCCCCGCGCCATCAAGGGCACCGGGGTGACCTACGCGACCTCCCCTCAGGGCGCCGACCATACCGCTGGCCTGACTATTCGGGCCAAAACTGACCACCTGAACCCCCAGGGCCAGGTTGCCATCTCCTACCGGGCCCAGGTCAATATGGCCGCGTACGACACCCTGGGCATCTGCGTCTTCGCGGGATTTGGCCTCTCCACCGCCCCGGACCTGATCCCGGCGCTGCTCCGGGCCCGCTACGGGTGGGAGGTGGGGGAGGACGTGCTGACCCGTCTGGGGGAGGAGACGCTGCGCCTGGAGCGGGCCTTTAACCGACGGGTGGGCTTCGGCCCGGCGGACGACCGCATCCCCGAGTGGATGACCCGGGAGCCGCTGCCGCCGCACCACACCGTCTTTGACGTCCCCCCGGACGAACTGGACAGCATCTTTGCCGACCTGACCTGAGCGTGCCGGGCACTAAGGAAATAAATTTTTCATTGCGGCGGCTCCGCCGCCGCAATGAAAAATTTATTCTTTTCGTGGCTCACTACGAGCATTTTCACCAGGGCGTGGATAAGCCATGCGTCACGTTTTGACCCGATGACACCCATCCCCGCCAACAGCATTGAATTTGAATACGTCTACGTCGCCAACCAGCGCTGCGAGTGTGGCGGCTACTTCGCCGCCCTGCGGCAGGAACTGCGCCAGGGCCCAGTCGGACCGGTGGACGTCCTGACCGCCCGCTGCGAGGGTTGCGGGGCCGAACGCTCCTTTGAGTTTGACGTCCGCTCGTTCTTCGCCCAGTGGAAGAAGTATGGCCGCTTCCGGCAGACCGACAGGCGTTTCCGGGAGGCCATGCAACATCTGCGCGCGGGGAGGTTGGAGGAGGCAGAGGTGGCCCTGCGGCAGGTGGTGGACGCTGAAGAGGGGGAGCCGGCCTTCGCCTGGGGCCACTACCATCTGGGGTGTGTCCTTCTGCTGGAGGGACGGGCGGAGGAGGCCCGCGCCCATCTGGAGCGGGCGGTCGCCATTCAGCCGCTGGAGCCGGAGATCCACCAAGCCCTGGCCCACGCGCTGGAAGCGACGGGCCAACCGGAAGACGCCCAGGTCCATCGGCAGGAAAGTACGGCCCTGCGAGCGCGATTTTCGGAAGAGTAGGTGGCGCAGACCACCGGGCCGGTTTTTGCAGGCATAGCCTGCGCCGCATACGCGAGAATGAGGGGCGGCGGCTTCGCCGCCGCCCCCATCCCCGTCGTTGTTATCGGGTGGGGCTGGCGGCGAAGACCGCCTGCAGCAGCGCCCGCCGCTCCACCGGAGCCATGGGCCGGGGCCGGGCCCACTCCTCTAACAGCGCCGTCCGCAAATCCACCCCGATCAGCCGCCCGTCGTAGAAGACCAGCCGGTCTATGAACTCCTGGCGGGTCTCCAGCGACTGCATCTGGTCAAAGAACAGGTTCCCCAGGCCGTAGTGGATGAAGGCTCCGGCGTGGAAGTCAAACCCCTGAGGCTGGTGGGCCTGACTGCCCTGCACGACGGCCGCCCCCGCCTCCGCCAGTGCCCGGAAATCGGCCACCTGCTGCGGCGTGGGGAAGTACTCGTAGGTCTCGTAGTACTGGACGGTGACAATGGGCAGGTACCCCTCCGCCCGCAGGGCCGCCACCTTCTCCCGAATCCAGGCCCAGTCCCCACATGGGGCCGCACCCGGAGAGTCGTCGGTGGCGTAGGCGTAGGACGGGCCGACAGAGTTACAGCCGATGAAGGCCAGTCGGTTCGGCCCCAGGGTGACCGTGACCGGGGTCATCGCCTCAGCCAGGTTGGCGCCGCCACCAAACCACCGCCACCCCCGCTGCCGGAACAGTTCCAATGTGTACAGGTTGGGACCGGTCCCGTAATCATTATTGTGGTTGCCGGTTAGTTCCACGATGTCCGTCCCCACCGCTTCCAGCAGTTCTATGTACCGCTCGTGGGAGCAGAAGGTCATCGTCCCCAGGCGCGGCGGGACGGGGCAATCGGGGGTGAAGGAGACCTCGTTGCTGATGTGGGTCAGGTCGGCCTCCAGGAGCCAGGGGGCAATATCGCGGGCCGGATAGGTGATGCCCTTCTGTTCCATCGTCCGGGCCGTTCCCCGGGTGAGCGCGGTGACGCCGGTCATCGCCACTACCGCCATACGGGACTCGTCCCGATTGGAGAGGTCGGCAGGCAGGAGGGGGAACGCGTCGGTACGGCGTTCGGCGCCCAGGTAGAGGGGGACGGTCAGGCCGTAGTCCGTCAGTCCCTTCTCCAGCGGGGTGCGTCCGTCCACCCGCAGGACCTTCCAGCGGGGCTCCAGTTCGTGGAAGGGGACCAGAGCCCAGCCCTTCAGGCGAAGGGCTTCGGTGAGCAGCGCTCCGGGCTCCACGACCTGGACCGCCGGACCCGTCGGCGGGCCCCACTGCGCGGCCAGGACCTCCAGAGTGTCGGCCGTGACCAGCAGGGGACGAACGGCGAAGGGGCCGGTCGGGGTGCCCGTCCAGGTGGCCCGCAGGTCTGCCAGGGCGGCCTCATCGTCGAGGGTGAAGAACGGGGCCGCCAGAGCGTAGGTCCAGGCGCCGATGGGGCGGGCGTTGGGGAGCGTTTCCGGCCCCAGCAGGACCTGCGCGGCGGCGGGGTCGTCGGCCCAGAGGAAGTGGGCAGGGTCGGCATCCA
>JAGHZG010000309.1 GCA_017743275.1 Chloroflexota bacterium
ACCCCCGCCGCAGGCGGCGGGGGTGGGGTGAGGAAGCCTGAATATTTACGACGAATCACACTCAGGGGGATTGAGATGCCAGGAAGAGTTGTCGTCACCGGGCTGGGGGCCGTCACACCGCTGGGCAACGACGTCCCCACATTCTGGGAGAATCTGCTGGCGGGCCGCAGCGGCGCAGGCCCCATCACCCAGTTTGACCCCGCCGGCCTGGACGTGCGCATCGCCGCCGAGGTGAAGGGCTTTGACCCCGTCGCGCTCTTCGGGGCCAAAGAGGCCCGCCGCCACGACCGCTTCACCCTCTTCGCGCTGGAGGCCGCCCGCCAGGCCATCGCCGACGCCGGCCTCTCCCTGGACCGGGAGGACCGGGAGGCCATCGGCGTCCTCATCGGGACGGGCATCGGGGGCGCGCTCACGTTCCTGGAAAACTACGATGTCCTCCACCGCGCCGGCCCCCGGCGGGTGAGCCCGTTTATGATCCCGATGATGATGCCCAACGCGGCCTCCGCCGTTATCGCCATCACCTACGGCCTGCGGGGGCCCAACCTCTGCGTCGCCTCCGCCTGCGCGACAGGCGCCCACGCCATCGGCGAGGCGGCCAGCATCATCCGCCGGGGCGACGCGGAGGTGATGATCTGCGGCGGCAGCGAGGCCGTCATCCATCCGCTGGCGGTGGCGGGCTTCGCCCGGATGGGCGCGCTCTCCACCCGCAACGACGAGCCCCAGCGGGCCTCCCGCCCCTTTGACGCCGGCCGCGATGGCTTTCTCTTGGGTGAGGGTGCGGGTGTTATGGTACTGGAATCCCTGGAGCATGCGCGGGCCCGCGGCGCGCGCATCTACTGTGAACTGGTGGGCTACGGCGCCTCCTGCGACGCGTACCACATCGCCGCTCCGGAGGAGGCCGGGGAGGGAGCCGCGCTGGCTATGCGGCGCGCCCTGGCCCACGCGGGCCTCCCCCCGGAGGCCGTGGACTACATCAACGCCCACGGCACCAGCACCCCCCTCAACGACCGGATTGAGACCCAGGCCATCCGCGCCGTCTTCGGCCCCCACGCCGACCGTCTGGCCGTCAGTTCCACCAAGTCTATGATCGGCCATCTGATGGGCGCGGCGGGGGCGGTGGAGGCCATCGCCTGCGTCAAGAGTCTGGAGACAGGCTGGGTTCACCCCACCATCAACTACGAGACCCCCGACCCGGAGTGCGACCTGGACTACGTCCCCAACCAGGCCCGCCGCCTGGAGCCGCGGGTGGCCCTTTCCAACTCCTTCGGGTTCGGGGGACACAACGGGTGCCTGATTTTTCGGGTCATGCAGTCGTAGCGCAGGCTGACAGCCTGCGCCACGGCTGACAGCCTGCGCCACAACATAGCACAGGCTGACAGCCTGCGCCACAATGTAGCGCAGGCCGCCAGGCCTGTAGGGTGATTTCTCCTGTGAGACCGGAAGAGCAAAAAGAAAATATTTTTCAGGAGGACCTATGCCGCGCGCCCACATCGTCGGCTGGGGGAAGTACGTCCCCCAACGCGTCCTGACCAACGACGACCTCTCCCGGATGGTGGACACATCGGACGAGTGGATCGTCACCCGCACCGGCATCCGGGAGCGGCACCTGGCGGGCGAAGGGGAGACGACGGCCACGATGGCCGTCCAGGCCGCGCGCCAGGCGCTGGACGGAGCCGGCATCGGGCCGGAGAAGGTGGACCTGATCATCGTCGCCACCGCGACGCCGGACTACCTCTTCCCGTCCACTGCCTGTCTGGTCCAGGACGCGCTGGGGGCCCGCCGTGCGGGGGCCTTTGACCTGGCCGCCGGGTGCACGGGCTTCGTCTACGCGCTGGGCGTCGCCGCGGCGATGATAGAATCCGGCGCCATTCGGACCGCACTGGTCATCGGCGCCGAGACTCTCTCGCGCATCACCGACTGGACCGACCGCAACACTTGCGTCCTCTTTGGCGACGGGGCGGGCGCGGTGGTCCTGCGGGCCAGCGCTGACGACGGCGGGGTATTGGCCACCGTCCTGGGCGCCGACGGCTCCGGCAGCGACCTGCTGCTGCTCCCGGCAGGCGGGAGCCGCCACCCGGCGTCCCACCAGACGGTTGCCGAGCGGATGCACTTCATCAAAATGCAGGGGCGGGACGTCTTCCGCTTCGCTGTCCGGGTCATCCCCTCCGTCACCCGGCAGGTGCTGGAGCGGACAGGCCTTTCCATAGATGACGTCTCTCTTTTTATCCCCCATCAGGCCAACGGACGCATCATAGAGAGCGCCGTCCGGGACCTGAAACTCCCGCCGGAGAAGGTCTACAACAACCTGGAACGGTACGGCAACACTTCGGCGGCGTCCATCCCCATTGCCCTCTGCGAGGCAGTGGAGGAGGGACGGCTGAAGCCGGGGGACGTGGTGGTATGCGTGGGCTTCGGTGCCGGGCTGACCTGGGGCGCGACGGCGGTCCGCTGGACGCACCCGCAACCGGCACCGGTCCCGGCCTGGCGGCGGTTCCTGCGGCGGCTGCGGTACGCCCTGGCCGCGCTCGGCTCCCGGCTGCGGCGGCTCTGGTGGAGGGTGTGAAAAACCACGAAGACACCAAGACACGAAGTTTAAAAATTTTTTTCTTCGTGTCTTTGTGTCTTGGTGGTTCATTTTCAGACGAGAAGGACAGGCATGCGAGCGGATCTGAAACGTCTGGAGGAAATGGAGCAGGCGGCCCGCGCGGGTGGAGGGCCGGAACGGGTCCAGAAGCAACACGCTCAGGGGAAACTGACCGCGCGGGAACGGCTGGAGGTCCTGCTGGACCCCGGCTCCTTCGTGGAACTGGACGCGTTCGTCACCCACCGGGCGACGGAGTTCGGCCTGGACCGGGAGCGGCCCCTGGGCGACGGTGTCGTCACCGGCTGGGGGGAAATTGACGGGCGCAAGGTCTACGTCTTTGCCCAGGACTTCACCGTCCTGGGTGGGTCCGTCGGGGAGGCCCATGGGCGGAAAATCTGCAAGGTGCTGGACCTGGCACTGGAGAACGGCGCACCCGTCATCGGCCTCAACGACTCCGGCGGCGCGCGCATCCAGGAAGGGGTGGACGCGCTGGACGCCTACGGCGAAATCTTCTACCGCAACACCCTGGCCTCCGGCGTCATTCCCCAGATTTCGGTCATTATGGGCCCCTGCGCCGGGGGCGCCGTCTACTCCCCCGCCATCACCGACTTCGTCATCATGGTGGAGGGGACGGCGCGGATGTTCATCACCGGCCCGGACGTCATCCGGGCCGTGACCCACGAGGAGGTGACGCCGGAGGAACTGGGCG
Source organism: Chloroflexota bacterium (assembly GCA_017743275.1). Classification (GTDB taxonomy): domain Bacteria; phylum Chloroflexota; class Anaerolineae; order B4-G1; family DUEL01; genus SpSt-77. The sequence continues at coordinate 3,294 of JAGHZG010000309.1, forward strand.
GCGCGCGCGTCCACCTGACCACCAGTGGTGTGGCCCACTTCGCCGCGCCAGACGAC
>JAGHZG010000310.1 GCA_017743275.1 Chloroflexota bacterium
CTCCAGATGCCCTCCATCTGGTACGAAATCGGCCTCCACTGCGAGCCCAAAGGGCCCGACTGCCCCTACAACGTCGTCGGGGCTTCCTTCGCAGACGTCCCCGGCGTCGTCATCGGCCACAACGACCGCATCGCCTGGGGCGTCACCAACGTCAACCCCGACGTCCAGGACCTCTTCATTGAGAAGGTCAACCCCGAGAATCCCAACCAGTATGAATACCAGGGCCGCTGGGAGGACATGCAGATTATCCGGGAGGAGATCCGCGTCGCCGGGCAGGAGGAGCCCGTGGTGGTCTTCGCCCGCATCACCCGCCACGGCCCCATCATCAACGACATCGTCGGCGGGGAGGAGGAGGACTGGTCCTACGGCTGGCAGCCGCTGGCCCTCTCCTGGACCGCCCTCCAGCCCGGCACGCTGACCCGGAGCATCCTCCTGCTGAACCGGGCCCAGAACTGGGAGGAGTTCCGGGAGGCCCTCTCCTACTGGGACGTCCCCAGCCAGAACTTCATCTACGCCGACGTGGACGGGAACATCGGCTACCAGATGCCGGGGCGCATTCCCATCCGCGGCAGGGGCGACGGCTCCGTCCCCGTCCCCGGCTGGACCGGCGAGTACGACTGGGTGGACTACATCCCCTTTGACGACCTCCCCCGCGCCTTCAACCCGCCGGAGGGATACATCGTGACGGCCAACAACGCGGTGGTGGGGCCCGATTACCCCTACCTGCTCACTGTGGACTGGAGCGACCGGACGGCGCTGCGCGCCCAGCGCATCGTGGAACTCATTGAGGGACTCACCCCCATCTCCGTGGACGATATGAAGGCCATTCAGGGGGACAATCTCTCCGTCTGGACGCGCGAGGTCCTGCCCTATGTGACGGCCCTCTCCACCGACGACCCGCGGCTGAAGGAGGCGCTGGACCTGTTGCGCGCGTGGGACGGGCAGGCGACGCGCGATAGCGCCGCTGCGGCCCTCTTTGAGTCCTTCCGCCTCCATCTGATTGAGCGTACCTTCCAGGACGACCTGGGGGACGCGCTCCTGCGGCAGGCGAAGAGCCCCGTCCTCTATGCCCTGGAGTCCATCGTGAAGGACCCCCAGTCCCCCTGGTTTGACGACCGGCGGACCCCCGGGAGGGAGACGCGGGATGAAATTCTCCGGCTGGCTCTGAGGGACGCGGTGGCGGAACTGACGGAGCGGTTGGGGCCCAATATGGAGAAGTGGCGCTGGGGCGACCTGCACACGGCGACGTTCAAAAACCAGGCGCTGGGGCAGAGCGGCATCGCCTGGATTGAGCGCATCTTCAACCGGGGGCCTGTGGCTGTGGATGGGACCGCCGGTACGGTCAACAACACGGCCTACAGCCTGAACGCCCCGTACGACGTGCGGAGCGGCCCGTCCTACCGCCAGATTGTGGACGCGGGGGACTGGTCCCGCTCGGTCTCCATGCACACCACGGGGCAATCGGGCCACCCGTTCCACCGCCACTACGACGACATGATTGACCCCTGGCGGAACCTCCAATACCACCCGATGCTCTGGAGCCGGACGGAGGTGGAGGATCAGGCGGAGGGCATCCTGTTGCTGGTGCCGTAGATGTCAGAACGTAGCGCAGGCCGTCGGGCCCGCAGATGCCGGCTGACAGCCCGCGCCACCGGCGTCGCGCAGGTCGCCAGGCCTGTGGACGCAGACAAACTCCCGCAGGCGAATAGCCCGCGCCACCGAGGGCTTTTCATGCCACAGGCAGCGGTGGCGGCAAAATCTTCAAAACCTGCCTCCGGCAAGGCCGGAAGAACAAAAATTTTCGTGGCGGCGGCTTCGCCGCCGCCACGAAAAATCATCTTCTTCGGGACTGAGGAACACCGTTGCTTCGCGTAATGACCTACAACATTCTGACCGGCGGGCGGGGAAGGGAGCAGGCCCTTCTGGAGGTCCTGCATTATGTCCAGCCGGACGTCGCAGTGTTCCAGGAAGTCCGGAACCCCCAACTGATGGAGGACTGGGCCCGCTCTCTGGGAATGCGGGCGATGATTGCCGGGGGGCGCTCCCTGTTCCGCGTGGCCCTGCTGAGCAGACTCCCGGTCGTCTCCTGGCAGAGCCATCGTCCGTTTCCGCCGATGCTGAACCCGTTTCTGGAGGCGGAGGTGGAATGTCCCTCCGGAAAGCGTCTCCGGGTCTACGGCGTCCATCTCGTTCCCTGGTACAGCGTTCTGATGGAGTTGTGGCGCCGGTGGGAGATTCGCGCCGTTCTGCAGCGGGCGCGGGCCTACCTGCAGGACCTGTGCCTTCTTCTGGGGGATTTCAACACCATCGGCCCATCGGACACCACCAGCGTCCGGGCCATGCCGCTGCCGCTCCAGTTGATGATCCTGGCGCAGGGGGGACGGATTTACCGGTTCGCCATCCCCGAGGTCCTGAGCGCCGGATTTGTGGACTGCTTCCGGGAGTTGCACCCCGATGATGCCGGTCACACTCTTCCGACGTCGTCCCCGAACGCGCGGCTGGATTTCATTTTCGCCAGCCCGCCGCTGCGGCCCTTGCTCCGCGCCTGCACCGTGGTCCGCCAGCCCACCCGGGTCCGGGAAGCCTCCGACCACTTTCCGGTGGTCGCAGAGTTTGACCTGTGACCCCATCCGCAGCCCCAGGAGGATCCAATGCCCCCCACCGACAAACCCAACGGTCGCGCCCTGGGCTGGGAGCCCATAGAGACCCGCTACCCCTACACCTTCCGGATGTTCCGCGTCCGGGAGGACATCGTCCGCTGGCCTGACGGCCAGGTCCGGCCCTTCGTCTACGTGGAGGCCGCCGGTGCGGTCTGGGTGGTCCCCGTGACCGCCGACGGGCAGGTCATCCTCATCCGGCAGTTCCGCTATATGATAGACGACTGGTCGTGGGAACTGCCCGCCGGGGGCTTCCACGACTTCCAGGGCTCCCCGCTGGACCTGGCCCGACGGGAACTGGCGGAGGAAGTGGGCGGCGAGAGCGACGACTGGGAATACAAGGGCTTCTTCCGCACGGGCGCCAGCCTCTTTGACCAGGTCGGGCACATCTTCCTGGCCCGCAACGTCCGCCTCTGCCGGGAGCCGGACCGGGAACCGGGGGAGATCATAGAGGTGCATCCGGTCCCGGTCCCCCGCGCGCTGGAGATGGCGCGCGGGGGCGAGATTCTGGACGTCCACAGTGCGCTGGCGCTGCTGCGGTGTGAGGGGGACCTGTGGGCGGTGTATGCCCGATGATGGCTTCTATCAGCGGACCTCCAGCAGAATCCGCCCCTCCGGCAGGGCGCCGGCGGGGCCGGTGACCGGCAGCCGTTCCAGCGTGTCCGGCCGGTACATCCCCACCGCCAG
>JAGHZG010000311.1 GCA_017743275.1 Chloroflexota bacterium
GCCTTCCTGGCCCACCTGGCCGTGGAGGGGAACGTCTCCGCCTCCACCCAGAACCAGGCCCTCAGCGCCATTCTCTTCCTCTACCGCGAAGTCCTCCACAAAGAGATTGACCCGGTCCTTCTCCCCTCGGCCAAACGGCCCCAGCGCCTCCCCACCGTCCTCACCCGGGACGAGGTCCGCCGCCTCCTGAACTACCTGGACGGCGTCTACAAATTGATGGCTCAGCTTCTCTACGGCTCCGGTCTGCGCCTGATGGAGTGCGTCCGCCTGCGCATCCAGGACGTGGATTTTGAATACCGCACCATCACCGTCCGGGATGGCAAAGGCGAGAAGGACCGCATCGTCCCGCTTCCCGAAACGGTCATCCCGGAACTGCGCCGCCAGATAGAGCGGGTCCGTCTGCTCCACGAAGAGGACCTGGCCGCCGGGTACGGGGAGGTCTATCTCCCCGACGCGCTGGAACGAAAGTACCCCAATGCGGCCCGTGAGTTCATCTGGCAGTATCTGTTCCCTGCGGCCCAGCGTTCTGTGGACCCCCGCAGCGGTAAGGTCCGCCGCCATCACGTTGACCCCTCCGGCCTGCAGCGGGCCGTCAAACAGGCCGCCCGGGAAGCGGGCATTCCCAAGCGCGTGACCCCCCATACCCTGCGGCACTCCTTCGCCACCCACCTGCTCCAGGCCGGGTACGACATCCGCACCGTCCAGGAGTTATTGGGCCATAAGGATGTGCGTACGACAATGATTTACACCCACGTCCTCCAGCGCGGCGGCCTGGCGGTGCGCAGCCCGCTGGACTTTTAAAGCATCCGGGCAACAACCTGCCAGGTGGCCTCCGGGCAAGCGCCGTAAAAGACGCTGGCCTGGCAGGGAGCGCCCCCGTAGCGCAGGCCGCCAGGCCTGCATACAGGCGAACAGCCTGCACTACATATCTGCAAACCGATCAGGGCAGTAGGGACGAATCCGGAGCACCGATGGACCTCTGCTGGCGAAGACCGGGGACGGGTGGTGGGGAGATGGGAGAAGACGCCCAGGCGGGATGGAAGGAAGACGAAGGAATTCCGGAGGAACGCCGGGTCCCTTGAATCGCTGGAATCCATCGGTGCTCCTTTCGGGTAGGACACAGGAAACGAAAAAGCGGCCCCGCCGGGACTTGACGGGAGCCGCCTTTTGTGATACGTTACAGGCGACCTTCAGCCGCCCCGACTGAGTGGAGACGGGCCCTCTGGCGGTGCCGTAACCACCGCCGAGGGCGTTTTTGTTTGGAAAGGTGCAATTTTAATTATACCCCAAGATAGGCAATTTGTCAAACGCGGCTGGACGGGGTGTGTCCTAAAATCGTCGGACAACCCCGTTGCAGGATTCCGCTTTGCCTTTGCCCGCCTTTCGCCCGACGCTGAAGCGTCAGGCTGATTCTGCAAAGCCCCTTCGAGGCTCAAAAATCGCCCGCAAGGGCTTCGTCCAATCTGCCCGGTGGGGTAAACCCTCAGGCTGAACTTTGCGAATTTTGAACAATCACGCCCCAGTTTGCATCTTCCCTTCTATGCGCTATAATGGCGTAGCGGTGAGATGACGATGAAGGAAAACATACCTGTGCCCGCAATGACCTGCCCGGCTGCCCGCCGCCGTGCGCAGCCTTTCTGGGCACGGTGTGCCGGACGCCGGTCCTCCCCTCTCTCTCCCAACCCTCTCCCCGGGTGGCTGCGAAGCCGCCGGGGAGGGGGTGAGGTCGGCGAAGGCCGACCAGAGGCCGAAGGCCTGCAGCGGGCGACTTTAGTCGGCACAAGTAGTTACCCTGTGCCCTGCGAAGTCCTGCGGGTGGAAAACCTCACCGTCGCCTACAACGGACGGATGGCCCTGCGCGACGTCACCTTCACCGTCCTGGGCGGCGAGCGGGTGGCCGTCGTCGGGCCCAACGGCGCCGGAAAGTCCACCCTCTTCAAGGCCATCGTCGGCCTGCTCCCCCCGGAGTCCGGGCGGGTGGAGGTCTTCGGGTGCAAACCCCATCAGGAGCGGGTGTCCATCGGCTACGTCCCTCAGCGGGAGGACGTGGACCTCACCTTCCCGGTGACGGTGGGCGACGCGGTGATGATGGGGCGGGTCGCGCACATCGGCTGGCTGCGGCGGCCGTCCCGCCGGGACCGGGAGGCCGTGCGGCGGGCCCTGGAACAGGTCGGGCTGGCGGAACTGGCGAACCGTCCCCTGGGTGAACTCTCCGGCGGGCAGGTGCAGCGCGCCTTCATCGCCCGCGCCCTGGCCCAGGAGGCTCCGTTGCTTCTGATGGACGAACCCTTCGCCGGAGTGGACGCCGCCAGTGAAGAGGCCATCCTGGGGCTCCTGGACCGCCTCCGGGAACAGCGGGTGACCGTCCTGCTGGCGACCCACGACCTCCAGATGGCGGCGGAATGGTCGGACCGGGTGCTCCTGCTCAACGGCGAGGTGATCGCCTACGGCCCGCCCGGGGACGCCCTCTGCCCGGCGACCCTCCGGCGGGTGTACGGCGGACAACTGACCGTCTGGGAGCACGAACGAGGAGCCATACTGTTGGGCGACGGACACTGTTCGGGAGGACGGCCATGACCGGATGGCTGCTGGAACCGTTGACCTACCCGTTTATGCTCCGGGGACTGTTCGCCGCGGTCATGGTCGGGGCGGTCTGCGCCGTGTTAGGGACCTACGTGGTGCTGAGGGGCATGTCCTTCTTCGGCGACGCTCTGGCCCACGCCATCCTGCCCGGCGTGGCGGTGGCCTACCTGGCCCGGTGGCCCCTCAGCGCGGGCGCGCTGGCTGCCGGACTCCTGGCCGCGGCGGCCATTGGCTACCTCCAGACCCGCGTCCGGGAGGATACCGCCATCGGCATTGTCTTCTCCGGCGCGTTCGCCCTGGGCATCGCCCTGCTCAGCACGGTGCGCACCTACACCGTGGACCTCACCCACTTCCTCTTCGGCAACGTCCTGGGCGTCTCCCCCGCCGACCTGGTCGTGACGGCGGTTCTGAGCGGGGGAGTGTTGTTGCTGACGGTGGCCTTTCACAAAGAGTTGGTGCTGGTCTCCTTTGACCCGGTCCTGGCGACGGTCCTCCGGCTGCCCACCTCGCTTCTCCGGTACCTCCTGCTGTTCCTGCTGGCGGTCACCGTTGTGGCGTCCCTGCAGGTGGTCGGGGTGGCGCTGGTGGTGGCCATGCTGGTCACCCCGCCGGCCACGGCCTACCTGCTGGTGCGGCGGGTCGGGCCGATGATGGGGCTGGCGGCCCTCTTCGGCGTCCTCTCCGCCGTCGCCGGCCTCTACGGTTCGTACTACCTGAACATCCCGTCCGGCCCGGCGATGGTGCTGGTC
>JAGHZG010000312.1 GCA_017743275.1 Chloroflexota bacterium
ATGCAGGCGCTCCACCTGCGGGGGAAGGCCATAGAGAGTGCAGGATACGTACCAGGCCAGCAGGGCATCCAGCGCCGCCAGCGCCCCGATGCCTGCCGGAGATCCCAGGTCCAGCAGCGATACGACCGCGGGCAAGTGCGATTCCCGCAGCAGGTCCACGATGACCGACTGATAGACCGGGAGAAGAGTGATCCATGAGGGATCACCGACCTCGGAGAAGGCCGCCTCTATGTAGGGCGAGGGATGCCATTTCTTTCCCGGCGCCAGCAGATTTTCAAAGGTCTCCTGAGCGGCGAGAAGGCGAACCGGAAGGGACATACGCACCTCGGGGGATCATAGAGTGATGCCGATGCCCTCCCACGGGTCGGCCACGGGCTCCCAGCGGGGCTGCTGGCGCTGAACCTGTTCCCGCACAGTCTCCAGGGGAGGGTAATCCCGGCTGTACTTGAAAGAGGAGTCCATCGCTTCGGGTAACTCTTTCAGCCACTGCTCCGCCAGGTCGCCGGACAGGTAGTGGCGGATGATGGACCGGAGTACCAGCAGGTGGTCGGGCGATGAAGCCAGTTGGGATTTCAGGGCGGCCAGTTGGCGGCCGTCCACCGCGCCACTTTCCAGGACGGGCCGGAGGGCTTCCAGGATGGGCCGGGTGGCGTCCACGCGCATCTCTTCCAGGAAGCGGGAGGGCTGGTCAGTCCCTGATCCCTGGATGGTCCCGATGTAGAGGTGCCGGACCGCGCGGGTGATGGCGACGTAGAAGAGCCGTCGCTCGCTCTCCAGGGGCGGGGACGGGGGAAAATCAGGGACGATGCCTTCTGTGTCATATACGGCGCAATCGTCCGCGATATGGACCGGCATACAGCCCTCTATACAGTCCGGGATGAAGACGTATTCATACTCCAGCCCTTTGGTGCGGTGGACGGTGGTCACAGGGATCACCTGTTCGGAGGGCAGGCCCCGCGTCGTATCCAGTGTCCCCAGGCGGCGGACGAAATCCGGGACGTTCAATTCCGTTCGGGCCGCGAAGTGGATGAAATTCAGAACCGACTCCACGCGCAGGCTGGACTCCAGTCCCTCGCCGTAGTAGTGGCTGAAGTGCTCCAGGTATCGGGTGTGCTCCACAATCCAGTTCAACAGGTCGCCGGCCTTCAGGTCCGGCTCCTGGAGGATGCGCTCCCGGATTCGGGCCAGGAGGTCTATCAGCGCCTGCATGTTCTCCCGCCGTTCGGCGGGGAGGGGGCTTTCATAGGGGTCCAACAGGGCCTCCAGCGACTGACCCAGGGACCACCCCCGGTTATGGCCCTTCTCTACTGCGTTCTGCAGGGCGGACCGGAGCAACATGCGGGAGGGAGTGTTGGCCACAGCCAGAACAGCACGCACGGCCTCGCCGCACGGGCTCCGTCTGGGCCGAAACCGGTAGCGAAGGGGAGACCGGGCCTGGACCGGGTCCTCTTCCTCCTCCACAGGGCGCGCAGCGCCCCAGGGCTTCATTGCCGACGGGGGCTGGTCCAGGTGCTGTGCTACCCGGATGTAATCCACCAGCGTCCGGTTCTCATCCCGCTCAAAGAAGGGTACGTCCCCGACTACCCGAAAGGGGATTTTCGCCTCAATGAAGACGGCCTGCAGGTTCCCCAACTGGGCGTAGGTCCTCCCCAGGACGCCGATGCGGTGGGGCGGGACGTGATGGTCGCGCACCAGGCTGATGATCTCCTGGGCCATTTCCCGGGCGGCCCGGTCCCGGTCCTGCCAGGTCAAAACGGTGATGCCGGTGTTCATCTGGAGGTTGTGGGCGGCCAGTGGCTTGGTCTCTCGCCTCTGGTTGAGGACGATGACATTATATGCACTCTGGGCCAGCAGGGGGCCGAAGCGGAAGGAGTGGGAGAGGGTGTAGTCAATGGTCGGTTTGTTGGCGAAGTCCTCCTTGAACCGCTGCAGGATGTAATCCGGGCGGGCCCCCCGCCACTCGTAAATGGTCTGGTCGTCGTCCCCCACCACCATGACGTCGGCGCGGTCTCCTGCCAGGAGGCGAATGAGTTGCTGCTGCCCGTAGTTGATGTCCTGGTACTCGTCTACAATCAGGTGGTCCAACTGGTTCGTCCATCGCTTGCGGAAGTCCGGAAATCGGTCCATCAGATTCAGGGCCTCCGGCACGAAGTCATCAAAGGTGAGAGCCCCGGCCTGGCGCCGGAACTCCTCAAAGCGCCGGTAGACAAGGGGAAGGTCGGGGTTGGTACGGTGGCCAGCCCGTTCGGGAGGGATCAGCGCGGCCTTCCAGAGACTGACGGCCTCCATGGCCTCGCTGGGGTCCACGTCGTCCGTCAGCAGTCCGTCCCGGATCAGGGACTCTATGGCCTGGCGCATGGAAATCAGGGCCAGTTCCTCTTTCTCTTCCGCCCAGAGTTCCATTGGTGGCAGCAATCCCCTCTTTTGGGCATCCTGATACATCCGGTAGGCCAGGCCGTGAAACGTCAGCACCGGGGGGCGCTTTCCCAGGTCGGGAATCTGTTCGGCCAGTTTCTGTTCAAAGTCCTCGCGCGCCAGGCGGTTGAACATCACGATGCGGATGCGTTTGGGGTCCTGGTTCAGGTCCAGAACCAGGTGGCTCACCCGATGGACCATCGTGGTGGTCTTGCCCGACCCGGCGATGGCCAGGACGCGGGCGTGATAACCCAGGGGGTGATGGATGATGCGTTCCTGTTCTTCGGTCAGTCTCTCCTTCATCTTGACGCGATCTCCCGTCCACGGAGGTGTCCCCAAATTGTCGGGGTAACGATGCGCTGACTGAAGTCACCCTTCCTGGGCCTGCGGCCGATGGTCGGCCTTCGCCGACCTCACCCCACCCCGGGTTGGGGGGAGGGGTGAGGGCAGGCCAACACCCCTTGTTGCGTTGATCGTCAGGCGCGGAGGCCATCCACGAATGGGCCACGAATACACGAACACGAATGATGGCGCTATTCGTGCATTCGTGAAGCATTCGTGGACGGCTCGTCCCGTCCAACAGAACCGGGGTAGGTAAAATTACCCAGGGAGGACGATTTCCATCGGCGTGAATGGTTACCGTTGTCCTACAACGACGGCTCTTCCGGCCATTCGGCGGTGCAGCCGTAGTCCCGCAGGAGTTTTTCCAGTTCCGCCCGCAGTCGGGTCATCTCGCCCGTGGGGTCATGTACTTCCAGCAGGACGGAGGCGTCCCGCAGGTCCTTCAGCCGCTGCGCCGCCTGCAATAGCGGGTAGAGGAGACCGGCGCTCGTCCGCACCCGCAGGGTGAGGGGCCGCCGCTCCGGGGACTGTCTCTTATACACATCT
>JAGHZG010000313.1 GCA_017743275.1 Chloroflexota bacterium
CGCCGACCCGGAGGTGGCGGCCTTCGTGGGGATGGAGACCATCGTGGCCGGGCGGGTGGTGGCCTGCCAGGACGGGCGGGTGGTGGTGGATGTGAATGGCCTCCACCTGGAGACGGTGGGGGAAGTCCTGCCGGGCCGGGCCGTCTTCTTCTGCCTGCGGCCCGAGGATGTGACCCTCTGGCCGAAGGAGGGGGCGCCTGCCTCCAGCGCCCGCAACCGCCTCTCCGGGCCCATCCGCCGCCTGATGCCCCAGGGGCCACTCTTTCGGGTGGTGGTGGACTGCGGTTTTCCGCTGACCGCGCTGGTCACGCGCGCCTCCGCTCAGGAGATGAACCTGGTCGAGGGGATAGAGGTGACCGCGTCCTTCAAGGCCACCGCGGCGCGGCTGATCCCCCGTTGAGCGGATTCGGCCAGCGTTCCCCGAAGCGCCCGATGTCCAGCGCGACGGCGTCCGGGAAAGTGACGGGGCGGCCGAAGGCCAGGTACTCGGCCAGCAGTTGCCCGGCCACAGGGGCCTGCATCAGCCCCATGCCGCCCCAACCGACGTTCAGCAGCAATCCCTCCGGCGCGGGAACCGGGCCGATGATGGGCAGGCCGTCAGGCGTGAGGGGCCGGATGCCGGTCCATGAAGTGAGAATGGTGGCCTGCTCCAGCAACGGCACCCGGTGTGTGGCGACCTCAATCATCTCCGGGAGCAACTGACGGCTGATCTCCACGTCCAGCCGGTCCACCGGCACGATGCCCATCCCGATGAGAAGCCCCGGCCCCTCGGGGCGGAAGTACCACTCCTGGCCCACGTCGTCCACAAAGGGCCGGTCGGACGGGATGAACGGGAACGGGCCGGTCACCCAGATGCAGCGGGCACGGTTCAGAATGGGAATTTCCACTCCTGCCCAGCGGCCCACCTCCGGAGCCCAGGGCCCGGCCGCGTTGACGACAGTCCGGGTCGCCAGGAAACCCTTGTCCGTCCTCACGCCCTCCACCCGGCCCTTTCGGATGTGGAGTCCCGTCGCCCGTGCTCCCTGGAGCAACCGCACGCCCATCTCCCGCGCCCGCCTCAGGTAGCCCCACATAATGCTATGTGGGTCCAGAGTGCCGTCATCCGGGGTGTACGCGCCCGACGCCAGGTCGTCCACCCGCATTTCGGGATAGTACCGGCGGATGTCGTCCGGCGAGAGGACTTCCACCGGGACACTGTGGCGCTGCAGGAGGCGGATTTTCCGCTCCACCTCCGGCGCGCCCGGCCTGTCGGCGATGCTCAGCCAGCCGGTCCGGCGAAACCCGCAGGACTCGCCGACCTCATCCTCAAACTGCATGTAGCGGCCGCAGGAATACCGGACCAGGCGCAGGCTCCAATCGTCGTCGCAGGAGTGGATGCTGAGCATGGCCGCCGACTTACTGGACGAGCCGCTGCCGACCTCCTCCTTCTCCAGCACAACCACGTTGGTGATCCCCATACGGGCCAGGTGATAGGCCGTGCTGCAGCCGATGACCCCGGCCCCGATGATGACGACATCGCAGGCATCCGCCGTCGGCATTGGTTTCCCTCGTAGTTCATCCGTGTCCTGATTTCAAACTGCCAGATGGCCAGGAACTCGATGGACTTCATCGGAAATAGAACACGGATACGCACGGGTTTCACGGATCAACACGGACCTGTACTTCACGTTTCACTTTTCACGTTTTCACGTTTCACGTTTTCACGCTTCATCACCGTCATCGCCTTCGCCGCGGCCGCGCTGGCATGGGCCACCGTCTCCGGAATGTCCATCGGCCCCACGGCCGTCCCGGCCAGGAAGATGCCGGGGCGGTTCGTCTCCACCGGCTGCAGGTCGCCGTTGGCGGCGGTCAGCCAGCCCCGCTCGTCTATCTCCACCCCCAGCATCTCGGCCAGGCGGCGGGTGTCGGGGCGGGGGATCAGCGCCGGGGCCACCACCACCAGGTCCGCCGCGATGCGTACCTGCTGGCCGGAGAGCGTATCTGCCCCTAACACCACCACCTTCCCGTCCTCCGCGAACACCCGCGAGACCTTCCCCCGCAGGTAGACGACGTCCTCCTTCTCCATCGCCCGCTGGATGAACTCGTCGTACCCCTTGCCGGGGGAACGGATGTCAATGTAGAAGATGTACGCCTGGCCATCATGGACCCGATGGCGGTAGAGAATGGCCTGCTTGGCACTGTACATACAGCAGATTTTGGAGCAGTGGGGCCAGTGGCGCTGGGGCTCCCGGGACCCGGCGCACTGGATGAAGACCACCTCCCGGGGCTCCGCGCCGTCGGACGGGCGGCGGACCTTGCCGGACGTGGGGCCAGAGGCCGAGAGCAGCCGCTCAAAGGCCAGCGCGTCAATCACGTCGGGGATGTTCCCGCCGCCGTACTCCGGCATCCGCTCCAGCGGATAGAGGTCGTAGCCCGTCGCCAGGATGATCGCGCCCACCTCCGTCTCCACGAAGGTGTCCGTCTGCTCGTACGCGATGGCGCCGGTGGGGCAGAACTTCTCACACGCCCGGCACCGTCCCTTCTGGAAGTAGATGCAGGACTCCCGGTCTATGACGGGCTTATTGGGGACGGCCTGCGGCGAGAGGGTGTAGATCGCTTTTCGGGGACCCAGTCCCCGCTGGAACTCCGCGGGCACCTTACTGGGGCACTTCTCCTGGCACAGGCCGCACCCCGTACACTTCTCCCAGTCCACGTAGGCCGCGCGGCGGCGAATGCGGACCTGGAAATGTCCGGCCTGGCCCGTGACCGCCTCCACCTCCGAGTAGGTGAGCAACTGAATATTGGGGTGACGGCCCACCTCCACCGTGCGGGGAGTGAGGATACACTGGGAGCAGTCCAGAGTGGGAAACGTCTCCGAGAGTTGGGCCATGCGGCCGCCGATAGAGGGCAACCGCTCCACCAGCACGACTTCGTACCCGGCGTTGGCGATGTCCAGCGCGGCCTGCATTCCGGCAATCCCCGCGCCCACCACCAGCACCCGGGGCACCGCTTTCGTCCGTTCTACGGCCATACTCGCCCCCTTGATATTAACCACAAAGACACGAAGACACAAAGTTTTTTAATTGTTAATTGTTAATTTTTTCATTTAAACTTCGTCTCTTTGTGCCTTCGTGGTTCTTCTTCTACCCAATCTCTACCAGCACCCGGTCTTTCTCCACGTCGTCGCCGGGGCGGACGTGGACGGCCTTGACCACGCCGTCCTGCCGGGCGTGGAGTTCGTTTTCCATCTTCATCGCCTCCAGCACGCAGACGGGGTCGCCGGCCTTCACCCGCTGGCCGGGCTGGACCAGGACGCGGGTGATCTTGCCGGGCATAATGG
>JAGHZG010000314.1 GCA_017743275.1 Chloroflexota bacterium
TCCCGCAGAGGCCCCCCAGAACCCCCAGCAGGAGCGACTCCCGCAGAATCATCCCCAGCACCCGGCGGCGCCGCCACCCCAGCGCCCGCAGGACGCCAATCTCCCGCGTCCGCTCCAGCACGCTCATCAGCATGGTGTTCAGCATCCCCACCGCGCCGATAAAGACCGCCAGGAAAGAGATTCCGCCGACCATCTGCTCCATCACCCTCAGGTCGCTGACCACCTGTTCGGCCTCGGTGGTGAGGGCGAAATCCACCCCCGGAAAGGCCGCCTTCAACCGGTCCCGCACTGCCTCAGCCTCTTCGGACCGCTTCAGTTTGATGTAGTACATCTGGACCTGTCGCGGCTTACCGGTGAGCATCTGCGCTTCCCGCAAACTGATGACCGCGCCGATGTCCTCGTAGGTGACGCCCGTCTCGTAGATGCCGACGACCCGGAAGTTGGATTCCTGCAGACGGAGCGTGTCGCCGACCCTGAGGCCCATCTGCTCCGCCGCGCGCCGCCCGACCAGAACCTGGCGCGGCGCCGTCAGCGGCCCGCCCTCCACGATGCGGAAGTGGCCCATGACGAAACTGCGCGGGTGGTAGCCGGAGAGGATGAGCATGGGCGTCTTTTCCGTGCTGAGCAAGGCGAAGATGACCCCCGCCACCGCCTCCACTTCGGGCATGGCCGCGATGCGGGTGCCCACCCGTTCGTCTATCGCGCTGAAGTCGCTATCCACGTTGGCCTGCATGGCGATCAGGTCCACCTGGCTATCCCGCCAGATTTGGGAGAACATCGCGTACATCCCATCGGCCATGCCGCCCAGCGCGACCACCGCCGCGATGCCGATGGCGATGCCCAGCGTGGTCAGCGCGGTGCGCGTCCGGCGCCGCAGGAGATTCCGGAGCGGCATCCCGCCGGGCAGCGGGCGGGAGAGACGGCCGCCCGCGCCCCCCTCGTAGCGCATCGCCTCCACGGGCATGAGGCGGCTGGCCCACCATGCCGGATACGCGCCGCCGACCAGCCCCAGCACCATCACTGTGACCAGCGCCCGGACGAAGATGCCGGGGGAAAAATGGGCGCTCCATGCGCCCATCCACGAACCCGCCCGGCGGACCAGCAGGGCGACCGCCACTCCCAGGACCACGCCCACTACTCCCCCCAGCAGGGAGAGGACCAGCGACTCCTGCAGGATAAGGGCCAGCACCCGGCGGCGGCGCCAGCCCAGCGCGCGCAGGACCCCGATTTCCGTCGTCCGTTCAAAGACGGACATGAAGAGCGTGTTGGTCATCCCCACCCCGCCGATGACGACCGCCAGCCCGGCGACCGCCATCGCCATCGCGTCCACGAAGCGAACCATGTACTCCTGGTCGGCGAACTCCGCCGAAGCGATGACCGTCAGGTCCGGGAAGCGGCGGGCCATCCGCGCGCGGAACGCGTCGGCCATCGCGGGATCGCGCAGTTTGACGTACAGGACGGTGACCCGGCGCGGCTGGAGCGTCAGCATCTGAGCGTCCTCCAGGGAGACGACGGAGGCGCTATCTTCCAGGCTGCTCCCCGTCTCGTAGAGGCCGACGACGCGGAAGGGAACCTGACCGATGTAGAGCACGTCGCCCACTTTGCGGTGGAGCCGTTCGGCGGCCTGACGACCCAGCAGGATGGGCCGCCCCCGCCGCGCGGAGGCCTGGTCCAACCGTTCCCCCTCCACAATGCGGAACCGGCGGATGGAGAAGCCGCTGGGGTCATAGCCGAAGCAGAAGAGATACGAGCCGTCGTCCAGAATGGAGTTGGCGAAGACCATGCCGTCCACGGCGACGACCTCCGGTATGGCCCGCAGGTCGTCGGCGACGGCCTGGTCTATGCTCCCCAGAATTGCGGTGAGGGCCCCCGCCTGGGTGACGACGAAGTCGGCCTCCGAGCCGCGCGTCATAGAGGCGAAGCCCTCCCGCAGAGCGCCCGCCACAGCCCCCAGCGCGACGATCGCCGCCACCCCGATGGCAATCCCAAAGAGGGTGAGGAAAGTCCGTCCTCTGCGCCGGAACAGATTCCGCAGCACCATCCCCCTACTCCCTATCCCCCCTACTCCCTACTCCTTACTCCCTACTCCGCTATATGACTCTCCATCGCCCGCGCGAAGAGTTCCCGGTCCTCCTCGCGGATGATTTCTCCGGCCCGGTCTCCCAGACAGGCCAGAATCTGCGGGAGATACGGGTCGGTGCGGAGATGATGTTCGGCGATGAAGACCAGGAGCGGGCTGCTGGTCCAGGACGCCCGTGCCCGAAGGGCGCCCAGTTGCTCTCCAATCAGAACCTCTTTCTGGTCAATCACCAGGATGAGCCAGAAACCCTCCACCCGCTCCTGTGCCTCCTCGGATACCGGCGCGACGACCACCTGACCGCCGGGCAGGTCCAGCGGCCCGGGCGAATAGACCACCACCCGGATACCCTTGCGGATGGCCTCCAGCAGAGCGGGGCGGAGTTGAGGGAAGGTGGCAGGTGTGAGGGAGAGGTAAATCTCCCGCCCGGCCCGGCGGATCATCTCCTCCGCTTTGGCGATAATATTCTCCCGCCCCTCTATATTCCAGACGTACTCCAGGTCAGGGGCGGCGGTGAGAGAGGAGAGGTCCTGCTGGAGAGCCGCGATGAGGGCCGCGTGCTCCCGATGGAGTTGGTCCAGAAACTCCTCCGGCGGGATGGGCGCGTAGCGGACCACTCCCTCCTGTCGGAGACTCATCGCCGCGCCGCGCGCGATCAGTTTACCCACCACTTCATAAATCATAGAACGGGGGACGCCGGAGAGTTTGGAGAGTTGGTAGCCGGTGACCGGGTTTTCCCGCAACAGGGCGACGTAGGCCTTGGCCTCGTACTCTGAGAAGCCCAATGCCATCAGTTTTTCTATGGGGTTATTCCCCATCGGACGCTCCCCCCTCTACCGCCACCTTTAGTGATTAGCCCAATAACTACGTCAATTATACTCCGATAGAGAAATTTTGTCAAGAAAAGGTGGGGTTGTCGGGCCCGGCCGCTTTGCAGGACAACTGCGGGCAGTTGCCCTGCAATTTTTGGACACCCTGTCTTTAGAGAGGCTTGTCTTCCCCTGTTACTTACGGTATAATACAATCCGGCAACCGTTCAGGCTTCCCCGGCAGGTAGTTACCAGTAAATGAATGAGTCCGCTGCAAAAACTCATCGCAGAGAACGTAGAGAGCGCAGAGATGAGATGGTTCAGAATTGGTTGACACTTTCTGCATCTCCAAATCTTCTTGGCCCCCCACCCCCATTTGTACCCCTCCCCTTGGCCTGCGGCCAGGGGAGGGGGGAATTGAAGAGGGG
>JAGHZG010000315.1 GCA_017743275.1 Chloroflexota bacterium
GCAATGTTCCGTTCCATCAACAGCCGCACCACTTCGGAGTTCTCCAGGGCATGGACGCCGTGGCCGATGCGCTGGGCCTGGAAGAGGAGAACGGCGTCCCGCACGTTGGCCGCGCCGCCCACTTCCCCGGCGTGGATAGTGACGCCCAACCCTTCCTGGCGGGCCCGCCGGAAGATGTGGGCCAGCCGGTGGGCCGGATAGTTCACTTCGTCCCCCGCCAGGTCCAGACCCACAATCCCTCTGGCCCGGTAGGCCAGGGCCAGTTCCAGAATCTCTTCGGCTGCGGACGGAATTTCATCCCGTCCGATCTGAAGGAGCAGACGCACCGTGACGGGATAGGTCTGCTGGGCCCTGGCGATGGCGCCGGTGACCCACTTCACCACGTCCAGCAACGGGAACCGCTGGGCCCGGGAAAGGGCGATGGGGTTGAACCGCAGTTCCAGATAACGGATGTTATCAGCCGCGGCGTCGGCGACCACTTCCGTCGCGATCCGCTCCAGGGCCTCCCGACTCCGATAGAAGCGACGCAGGAGACGGAACTTGGCCAGGAACCGATGGTAATCCGGCTGGTCATCCCGGGCCTGAACATACCGGCGCAGGTCTTCCGTCCGGTACGACGGCAGGTCTATCCCGTGCTCCAGGGCAATTTCGGTCAACGTCTGCAGACGCAGGGAGCCCTCCAGATGCCGGTGCAGGTCTATCTTCGGCATCCGGTGCAGAATTTCCCTCAGTTCGCGAAAAGATAACGCTTCGCTGGTCGGCCAGGCCTCGTGCGAAGTCCGGGAAGAGGTGTTGCGGCGTTGCGTTCTGCGCTGAAGGAGTGCCATAGATGGGCCTGAGATGTTGTACTTCTCATTCTCCAGTGAGTAACCAGGACCAGTAGCGCCAGGCGGTGAGAACACCGATGGAGACTCCGATGAATAAGGGCAGATGAAAGGCCAACAGGCTGAAAGACGGCGAGAGCAACATGGCAGCCTCAGGATTCCGGGAAATATAGGCCGCCGTTCGGATAATCTGGACCAGGACGGCCACGAAGACAAACGCGCTTCCGATGAGAAAACGCCGGTAGTAGGGAGGCATGCGGTTCACCTCTCCCAGCCGCCGGCTGAGATTGGAATAGACATCCAGCACAAACAGGAGACCGATCAGACCCATCGGTCCCAACGGGGATAACAGGACTTCGGCAAGACCCTGATACTCGTTCATGGCCTGCGCATCATCGCCCGGGTCAGGATAAACGTACCCAATACCGAGAGAATTCCCCCTGCGCAGAGGAATCCGTCAGCCGGAGGAATTCCAACGAAGCCGGGACTGGCGAAAATATACCATGCCGCCCCGGCAAGGAACAGAGCCAGAATGACCAGAAACAGCCAGGCATATACTCGCTGGCCGGAGGAACGCTCGTAGAAGCGGGCGATCCGCCAGAGCAGAAACACCAGAAAGAGAACTCCCAGCCAGGTCAGGCTCGCGATCACCCGAAGAAGGATGGCCATCAGGTCTCCTTACCGGCGGACAAAAGCCTGGACGAAGGAATCGGCCATGCGGCGGGCACTGCCGCTCATGATGCCCTCATGTCCCTCAAAGCGGGAGCGGACCTCAATGCCCCGGGAGGTGATGTCAAACTGACGGATGTCCTTATCGTGGTCGCTGCCGCGCATTTTGAGCACCAGCAGGGCCTTATGCACCGCGCTCTCTATTTCCACGTAGCGCAGGAGGATGTAAGTGTCAATGATGAATGGAATCCCAATATCGTGCTCCACGGGTTCTCCCAGGAGAACCGGGCTCTCCCAGGTCAGAATGGCGGTCAGGCCCTCCCGCTTCAGGCCGTTCACAAAGGCATAGGCCAGGTGCCGCAACCGGAGGGGGTCCTGAGTCAGGCGTTGGAAGTGGGAGAGGCTATCCACCAGGATGCGGCGGGCGCCCATCTCATGGGCCAGGGCCTCAATCTGCCCACCTACCACCTGGAGGTCCTGCAGGGAGACCTCCGGACTGGTCATGATGATGCGCAACTTTCCCTCTTCCTCTAACCGCCGGAAATCCCAGCCGAAGTTGGCCGCGTCCCGATAGAACTGGCTGGGGAACTGTTCAAAGGTCAGGATGATGCCCGGCTCGTCGTAATCTACGATGCCGTGGTAGATAAACTGCATGCCGAGGGTGGTTTTCCCCGTGCCGGGCGCACCCTCCACCAGGGTGGCCGTCTGGGGGAGTAACCCACCGCGCAGCATCTCATCCAACCCCGGGATTCCCGTCTTCACGCGCTCCATATTGCCCTCCTTTCGCCGAAAATCCTATCGCATCCCCCGAATGATGTGGTAGATGGCTTTCACGCGGAACTGCCGGTCATTGGAGGCCTCCAGGAACCGCTGGATGAGCCGGCGGACCTCCGGGTTGCTGGAGAGGGAGTAGACGGTCATTTCCCCCAGCCGCTGCTCCACCAGCACGCCCTGCGCGGCCAGTTCAGCCAGTTCCGCCCGGGTGGTCTCCACGTTGCGGCCAGCGTAGCGGGCGATGTTTTCCGCCGTGTCCGTGGTGTAGGGGTTCTCACCGAAAAACCGGATCAGGTCCCATTTCACGAAAGAATTCACCCGCGTGCGCAGAAAGTTCAGAAGTTCCGGGTCCATATCCGCCATCAGACGCCCGACCAGGTCCTCGCGCTCCATATAAGTCCTCCGATCATTCGCGGCGAATCGGGGAGACGGTGTCCCCTTACTCCAAAGGCGGCAACCTGTATAGTGGCTGACCGTTAGACGCCCGCTCCCAAAGGTCCAGCAATCCCTTTGATCACAATCCCAAAGAAGCGGCTGATTTCAGGCATGGATGACCAACTGCCGGAGTTTGGGGAAAATCTCTTCGGGTTGTTTACCGGTCAACCGGAGATACATCGCATCCGGACACAAATCTATCTGGTCCCCCCAGGTGATCTCACCACCGGAGCCAATGGACACTTTTCGGAATTCCTGCTCATCCTCCCAGAGGGCAAAAACGCCTCTACCGGCCAGGTCCGACAAGTCCACAATTCCCTCTGCACCATCGGAGTATCTCACCCAGATCCGATAACGTTCCAGGGCCCTCACCTCAATCGGAACAGGCATCGCTTCCTCCTTCGTGCCCTTCGTGTCCTTCGTGGATTGTTCACCTTCTCCGGCGCGGGCCGGGGGTCTGCGGGGGACGGGTGGCGACGACCGGCACCCGCCCGGCCTCCTCGTCCTGCCGCAGGTGGCAGTTCTTGTACTTCTTCCCGCTCCCGCACCAGCAGGGGTCGTTGCGGCCCAGTTTGCGCGCGCCCGGGGGCGGGGCCGACGGGGTCTGGCC
>JAGHZG010000316.1 GCA_017743275.1 Chloroflexota bacterium
GCCCCGACCTGGCCCCTCCCCCCGCCCTCTTTGAGGACGACCTGATTCCCGACGCCGTGGCGGTTCTGCTGGCGGAGAACCGGGCCTCGGTCTCCCTCCTCCAGCGACGGCTGCGCATCGGATATACCCGCTCCGCCCGCATCATTGAATTGCTGGAGGAAAAGGGGATTGTGGGTCCCCCTCAGCCCGGCACTCAGTTCCGGGAGGTGAACCGCGCTGCCGCCGAAGCGTTGCTTCGTCAGGCGGGATGGAGCGACCATCGGTAGAAGGGATATGATTCGGATATACAAAGAGTCCTTTTCAGAACATCAGGTGTACCGCTACCGGATCACCGATGAGGCCGACCGGACGCTATGCCTGGCCGAACCGACGGGCCTTTTCCTCCCTAACCCGACCCGGGAGATCACCCTTTGGGGGCCGAACTGGGAACCCCTGGGCCGGGTAACGCCGCCAGATCTCTCCCGCTGGCCCTGGGGCGGCGAATATACGGTGGTTCTGGCAGACCGGGAGACCCCACTGGTGGTGACGGAACAGTGGGAACTGGTGGACATGCTCCTGCTGCGGATGCCCCGCTACTCTTTCCAATGGGAAGGCACTCCGTACATCGCCGTAGGAAACCGGTTCGGCGAGCAATTCTACGAAATCTTTCTATACATCCCGGAGATCGGGGAAGAATTTGGAGCAGAGGCCTCCATCGGGACAGTCAGCCTGGCCGACCTGGACGTTGCTGAACTGGAAAGGGCTGCGGAGAGGGAAAAACATCGTTGGGGGGAACCGGTGGGCGCCATTTGGCGTCCCTCTCGTGGCCCTCATTATCAGGCCGAGGTTTGGGCATCTCCTCTTCAGGATGCCAGCCTGCTGCTGGCAGTTCTGGTCGTTCTGGCAGACCTTCACATGCAGGAACAGGAAGGAACCGCAATATAACATTCATTGGGCAGGGAAAGGACAGCGATAGCATGGACCGTCTGGCGATTGCTACGCCTCGTCCCGATATCGCTCCCTGCATCGCTCTCGCCCGGGACTACGGCACCGGTATAGAGATTCAGGTCTACGGATACAACCCGGATTTACTGGATGGCGATTGGCCCACGCTGGTAGAACAGCATCGGCGTCTGCTGAAGGGATTTGAGGGAGAGATCGCCCTTCACGGGGTCTTCTACGATATGAGCAGCGCCAGCGAGGACCGGCAAATCATCCGCGTCACTCGCGACCGGTATCTCCTTAATCTCCGAATCGCGGCCGAGTTGGGCGCCCGGCAAGTCATCTTCCACGCCAACTACATCCCCTGGATTCGGAATGCCCGCTATTTGCGCCGATGGACTCAGCGGCAGGTGGAGTTCTGGACCGAGATCGGCGCGGAGGCGGAACGGCTGGGATTGATCGTCGCTCTGGAGAACATGTGGGAACCCAGCCCGGACCTCATCGGGCGTGTTCTGGATTGGGTGAATTCTCCGTTTGTGGCCGCTTGCCTGGATGTCGGACATGCGTACCTGTATTCGGATTCCATACCTTTCACAGGATGGGTGGCCCGGTTGAAAGACCGCCTGGTCCACTGCCACATCAATAACCATCGGGGGGTGGAGGATGAGCATCTGCCCCTGGATGCACCGGGTGGAGTCATAGATTACTCCTTCGTCCTTACGCTGCTCTGGGCTCTCCCCTCTCCCCCGCTGATCTCTCTGGAGATGGAAGGCCTGGACGACCTGGAGCGGAGTTTGCGCTTTATTACGAAACTCCGAACGGTTGGAAGGTAGGACACGGATGAACCAGGTTCTACCAGAGTAGGACAACCGCGAGCAGTTGTCCTACGAAAATCTGTAGTAACAGGGAACTACCTACCCGAATCGGTTTGCAGGTAATGTAGCGCAGGCTGTTAGCCTGCATGCAGGCCTGGCGGCCTGCGCTCCAGGAGCATGCCTTCACCACGTCTTTGATGGCGCTTGCCCGGAGGCTCCCTGGTAGGCAGTTACAGTAACAGACTCATCTCCGGAGGTTGTATGAAAGGCATCATCACCATCGCCGGATACGGCACGCGATTTCTGCCCGCCTCCAAAGCGTTGCCGAAGGAAATGATCCCCATCGCGGGCATTCCCCTCATCCAGTACCATGTGGAATCGCTGGTCGCCTCGGGAATTACGGACATCATCGTGGTTGTCCGGGGCGGGAGCGAAGTCGTGGAGCGGCATTTCGCCCCCGCACCCGACCTGGAACGGCACCTGGAGGCGACGGGGAAGCGGGCATTGCTGGAGGAGGTGCGGCGGCTCTCCCATCTGGCCAACATCGTCTTCGTCCGCCAGCCGGAGACGCTCCCCTACGGCAACGCTTCCCCCGCGCTGGCGGCCCGCCCCTGGCTCACGCCCGGGGAACCGTTCTACTACATGTTCGGCGACGACATCATCCTGGCCGACGTGCCCGTGCCGCAGCAACTGCTCCAAGCCTACGAGCAGTACCGACCGGCAGCGGTCCTGGCCACCCAGCAGGTCCCGGACGAAGAGACCCGTCTCTATGGCTGTATGGAGTTCAAGCCCGGCACCACCAACGTCCTGGCCCGCATCATAGAGAAGCCGGAACCGGGCACGGCGCCCTCTAACTGGGTCCAGGTGGGCCACTTCATCTTCACGCCGGAGATTTTTGACGTTCTGGACCCCCGCCAGACGGGCAAGGGCGGCGAACTGTGGATGGCGGACGCGGTGGACCGGCTGGCGGCGCGGGCGACGGTCATCGTCCAGCCCATAGAGGGGATGTGGCTGGCGGCCGGGGACCCACTGCGTCACCTGAAGGCCTCCATCCACGCCGCCCTGCGGCGGGAGGATATGCGGGAGGAATTGCTGGCGTTTCTCCGCTCACTGGTGTAGGGTCGCGTGGCGCAGGTTGACAGCCTGCGGCGGCGCAGGCTGTCAGCCTGTAGCACAGGCTTTTAGCCTGTGCCCTGCGACCTGCGACATGCGACCTGCGACCTGCGACATGCGACCTGCGACATGCGACCTGCGACCTGCGACATGCGACATGCACCCTGTAGCCGTATCCCAACCTACCCGCTGATGCTCTGGGCCGGGCTCCGGGTGATTTCCAGCATCGTTGCGGCCTTCGCCTCCACCCTGCGCCCACTCACCGAACCGGAACAGCGGGTCCCGGCCTGGCCTCCCGCGCTGCCGTTCTCCCTCTGGCTGGAGCGGGTGCTGGTGGCGCCCTGGGCCCGCTGGGACGTGCTCTGGTATGAGCGCATCGTCCGTTTCGGCTACCGCCCCGACGACGGGACGGCCCAGTTCCACCCCCTCTACCCCTGGCTGGCGGTCCCGCTGGCCCGG
>JAGHZG010000317.1 GCA_017743275.1 Chloroflexota bacterium
GTCGGTATCAGGCGAGTATGGCAGCGGTCACAAAAGAGATTGCCCGTCGGATTCATCGCGCCGCACATCGGGCAGCGCAGGCCTGTCGTCGGCAACGGGCCCCCGCACTCGTTGCAGAACTTGCTGCCCTGTCGGTTCGCCGTACCGCACTTCGGACAGTAAATCATCGGCCCCTCTCTACTCGCTGTATGGACGGTCGGTACCGGTCAACACGCGCAGGCCGACCAGCAGGACTCCCAGTCCCACGCCGATCAGCAGGCCCCGCATCCCGGCCATGGCCGGAACATTCATCCACCACATCCGCAGGTTCATCAGCCAGTCGCCTCCGGGGACCATGAGAGGTAACGTTCCCAAAAGGACAATCAGCGCGGCACCCAGGAAAACCAGAACCCCCGCTTCGCGGCGGTGACGCAGCAGGCGAAAGGCGGCCACAGCCAGGACAAAGGCGACCAACCCGGCCACAGTGGCCTGGAGTGGGGAGAGAACGTGGCGAAACCACCAGTCGCCCAGAAACCGCAACAGCGGGACCAGTAAGGCTCCTGTGGTCACAGTCAGACTGACCAGAGCGGCCAGGATGAGGACGGCGCTGTAGAGACCGCCGGACTTCCGGGCACGCCGGGAGTGGACCCGCAACAGGTTGAAAAAGCCCAGGATAAAGGCAAAAGCCGCAACGATGACGGCCCAGCGGACCAATTCATCCCGCACGGATACCAGGAGGGGAAGGGGGAGAAGATAGCCCAGGAGGACCAGGAGCCCCGTCCCCATCGCGAAGGCGGTCGGAAGGATTCGTGTCACCAGCCGGTCCATCAGCGCACCTCGCTACCAGAGCCCCAGCACTTTCAGGAGGATGAGCACGATGATCAAGAAGCGCAACGCGTCCTGCACCCGCAGACTTCCGAGGTACCGAGGGAGAGCAGCCACTCGCGCCGGGCCAGCGAACAGTTCCTCGCCCGCCGCCAGTCGCGCGTCAACGGGATAGATCGCCCCAAGAGCAGGGAGACGGTCAGCCGCTGCGGATTGGGGAATGCCCCTCCCTTCCGCCGCGTGGGTCACCAGGGCCGCCTCCTCGTCCATAGAGCCGATTAGCACATGTCCGTGAACCCGCTCGTGGAGTAACAGGTCGGCCACTCCCGCCGCGTACACCGTCGGCTGAACGCCGATAAACTGGACGGTGGTGGGGTCATACCGTTCCGGGGTACCGCGCCGATTCCAGGCGCGCCGGAAGACGTCCTCCGCCAGGGGTAGCAGAGTGGGGTCGCCAACAGCGACAACGGGCGGGGTTCCGTAGGCGACCGCCGCATCCGCCAGGCCCTCCACCGTTTCCAGGGCAACGATGGACGTCAGCGTCCGGTCGCTCCCCACCGCACCAGAGCCCAGGGTAAAGAGAAGAGGAGACCCGCTCTCTGCTGAGTGCCCCAATTCAGCAGGCAACTGGTCAAATGCGGGCAGGGGACGGGTGGAGGGGATACGACCACGACGGGCGCGAAAGGCGGTCCAGAGAAGGGCCACGAGGGCAACAACCATCAACAACCACGGCAGGATGAAGGTCATCATTCCCTCCATTCCGCGTGCTGCGCGGGGGATTCCAGCCGGCGAATGGCCTGCTCTATGGCGGATTCGTCCACCCACCCGGTCAGCAGCGGTTGCAGAAGCAAAAGGGCCTGGGCCCCTACCCAGCCCAGCGCTGCTGCCAGCTCAGCGAAGAGGGGAGACAGATCATCCAGCCCCAACAGGCCCATTGGCGAGTTCTGCTTCTTCCCATTCACAAAAGATAGTATAGCACGAATCGGGGAGAAAGCAAAAACGCAACTCCTAATAAGGTCTCTGGGCCAGCGCATACAAGACCCTGGCAGGGCGTACCCCTGTAGCGCAGGCCGAGAGGCCTGCATGCAGGCTGACAGCCTGCGCTACGTTATCTGCCAACCAAACAGGATAGGTGTTTACGCAAAAACTGTTGCATTCTTCCGCTTCTGGGGTATACTTTATGAGCACGGAGGCGCCAATGGAACAGCGAATCTACCGGGGCGAGATCAATCCGCAGGCGCTGGCCGATGCACTGGTCCTGCAGTTCAACCGGGGCGACCTGATGGCCCAGCGCATCGGGACGGGAGACCAGGTTCTGGTCCAGATCGCCACCCGCAACTGGGATTGGGGCGGGCCTCAGAGCGCGCTCACTCTGGGGATCAGCCGCGTGGAGGGCGGAGTTCGGGTCACGATGGGCCAGCAGCAATGGTTGGGAGCGCTGGCTGACCTGGCCCAAACCGGACTGATGGCCCTGATTTATCCCCTGTCCCTCATCACCCGCATAGACGATATTGCCCGCAGCATCTCCGGCCTGACTCTCCCCCAACGGGTCTGGCAGGCCGTGGAGCACTACTGTGAAAGCGTCGGAGCCAGGCCGGGGGAGATGGTGGAAGAAGAGACGCTGGTCTGTGCCTACTGCGGGGTGGCTAATCCCCTGAGCGCGGCCAAATGTTCTGCCTGCGGCGCGCCGCTGGCGGATGCCCGACCGGTGACCTGTCCCCGCTGCAGGAAGCGCTCCGCCGCAGGCGCGCGCTTCTGCAGTTCCTGCGGGGCCCCGCTGCAGGCATTCGGCACTCCGTCGCCCGCTTCATCTCGCCCCTTCCAGCGCGGCCCCCGATCTTCTGAAAAGGGCTGAACGATGATCCTCCGCACTTTACTGCGCCGGAAGGCGAAACCCGGTGCCCAATCCCCCCCTGCCCCAGAGACGTCGCATCCGCTGCAGGAGCACATCGGTTACACGTTCCGTGAGCCGGGACTGCTCGTGCGCGCCCTCACCCATCCCTCCTACGTCCACGAACACCCCGAGGAGGGCTGGGACAACCAGCGCCTGGAATTCCTGGGAGACGCCGTCCTGAGTCTGACGGTGGCAGAGTGGGTCTTCCACCGGTATCCCGAATTCCGGGAAGGGGAGATGACCCGCCTGCGGGCCGTCCTGGTCTCCGAGGAGATGCTGGCCCGCTTCGCGGTCCAAGTGGGCCTGGGCGACTTTCTCCGCCTGGGGAAGGGCGAGGAGGAGCGGGGCGGACGGGAGCGGGCACCCAACCTGGCCGATGCTTTTGAGGCCGTCGTCGGCGCGATGTATCTGGACGGAGGGCTGGAGCCAGTGCGGAAACTGGTGCGCTTGTTGATGGCGCCGATGGCGGAGGCAATTCTGGCCGCCGAGGCCGATAAGGACGCCAAGAGCCGCTTCCAGGAATGGGCCCAGGCCGAACTGGGCGTGACGCCCCGCTACCGCATCGTCGCCGAGCACGGCCCGGAACACGCCAAGAC
>JAGHZG010000318.1 GCA_017743275.1 Chloroflexota bacterium
TATCGCTTATCGCTTATCGCGTATCGCTTATCGCTCATCACGTTTCACTTATCACGTTTTACGTTGTCCCGTGACGCGAATTCTGGTTGTAGATGCCAATGAGGCCTTCGCCGCGCTTCTCCAGCAGGAACTGGAGAGTATGGAGATGCGCGCGGATATTGCGGCCAGCGGGCATGAGGCCCTGCGGGCCACCGCCGCCACCAACTACGCGATGGCCATTGTGGACATGGGACTCCCGGATGTGCCCTCAGCCCAACTGGTCCGCGCCCTTCGCCAGGAACACCCCGACCTGCGGCTCATGGTCATCCCGCTGGAAGGCGACGGGGTCCCATCGGAACTGGCGGATGTGTCCATCCAGGGCACGCTGCCCAAGCCGTTCTTCCTTCCCGAACTGCCGGAGCGAATCCGCCAGGCCCTCACCCGACCGCTGAGGGCTCCGGTAGAGGAAGAGAAAGCCCCGGTTCCCGCTCCGGCGGGTGAGGTGGCCCCGAACGTCCTCCCGCTGATGTCCCGGCTGGCGCAGGAGGTGGGCGCCGAGGCCGTCCTCCTGATCCGGGGCGGCGAACTGGTTGCCCATACGGGACGGATGAGCGAGAACGGCATGACGGCCCTCACCACCCTTGTTGCCGATGCCTGGCGGGCATCCACGCGCGTTGCCCAGATTCTGGGCAAAGAACAACTTCGCTTTGAACAGAGCATTGAAGGGGCTGAGTACCTGCTCTATTCCCTGGCGATTACCGAAGACCTCATCCTCTCCGTCGTGGTGGCGGGCAAAGTCCCCCTGGGGATGATCCGCCACCGGGCCAAAGAGACGGCGGAGGAGATTCGGAAAATATTGTCCGTCCATATGTGAGCCGCCCAAAAACGTGAAACTGCAATCTCCCGCGACAACGGGGAGTATCTGCTTCACTTCTTTTGGCGTCGGAGGTGCGGGCTATGTTAGAGGAAGTGGGCATTTGGATTTTGTTCGGCATAGTTGCTCTCGCCGGGATGTTGATAGGTATCCTCCTAACACTATGGCTACGAAGATTACCGGAAGCGAAGCAATTACAACGGCAATTGGAGGAGTTGCAGCGACGTATAGACGAAGGTCAGAAAAGTGCCGCTACCCAAGAGCAGGTAGAAGGCGTTCGTAAAAGTCTCGCTGAAACCCACGAAGGCATCGTCCGAGTCAGCGAAGGTCTTCAGTCATTATCTAATTTTGCTCAACAAACTCTACACCCACAGGTGATATATCAATTGCAGGACGCCCAGCATCGCCTGACTCAATCGCTGGAAGCGATGCGCAGCGTTCAGGATAAACTTTCCGAGCAGTCCTCAGTAGATGAACACCGCCACGGCCAGATAGTTGAAAGGTTGCAAAGAGTCCAAGAAACGCTGGAAGTCGTGAGGACTCTGATCGATCAAATCAGCAATCAATGGAACAACGGACATCAGGAGTTAGTAGGCAAATTAAGTGGACTTCAACAAGACCTGGGAATTGCCAGAGAAACGATTCAATCTATCGCCAACCAAGTCAATATTTTGACCACTATGGGAAAAGCAGTAGACCGTATTGAGGCAAACATTGGGGAGTTGACTTCTATGTTGCTGGGAAGACGTAGCGGGCAAGCGGGTGAACGAATGGTTGAGAAATTGTTGAGTCCAGTTCCTGATGATTGGTTGGAACGGGACATCTCTTTGGGCAAAGGGAAGGTGGAATTTGCTTTGAAAATGCCGGGAGGCTACCTTGTGCCTTTAGATAGTAAGTTTGTAGGCCCTGAGATAACCAGCCGTCTGACACTAGATGACGGGGGCGATGACAAGCAGCAACAACAGGCAATCCAGCAGATCAATGAGCTGGTTAGAAGGCGGGCTCAAGAGATCGCGGAGCGGTATCTGGTTGACGAACGAGCCTTAGGTTTTGGAATTGCAGCGGTGCCGGACGCGGCTTATGAAGCCTGCAAGGGCGCTATCCAGACCTCCGCTCAACGCCATCAAATCGTTATTGTGCCCTACAGTTTGCTATTGCCCTACACCTTGAGTCTCTACTTAATAGCCCAGCGGCTTGGTATCACTCAAATGACCGAAAAAGAGAAAGCAATTGCTACGGCTCAAACAGCGCTACAACAAGCCAAAACGCATCTTGAAAATATGGACAGAGAAATCACCAGTGTCTCAAATCTACGGCGAAGAGCTTTGGAACGATTAGAGGAGGCACTGTTTTATTTGGCTTCGTCATCAAGAGAAGAGCCCTTCCCTTCTTAGACGAGTTTTGCGTTTTGCTCCCTGCGCCCTGCGACTTGCGACCTGCGCCCTGCGACTTGCGACCTGCGCCCTGTGACTTGCGACTTGCTCCCTGCTCCCTGCGACCTGCGACCTGTACCATGCGCCTGGTTCTCATAGACGGTCACGCTCTGGCCTACCGGGCCTTCCACGCCCTGCCGCTGGAAGGCTTTGCCACGCGCGACGGCGAACCGACCAACGCCACCTACGGCTTCACCTCCACCCTCCTCCACATTCTCCAGGAACTGAAGCCCGACTACATCGCCGTCTGCTTTGACGCGGGCCACTCCGGGCGGGACGAGATTTACCCCGACTACAAGGCCCACCGGGACCGCATGCCCGACGAGATGCGCGTCCAGATGGACCGCATCCGTCAGATTGTCCAGGCCTTCGGCATCCCCATCGTGGAGGTCCCCGGCGCGGAGGCCGACGACCTGCTGGGTGCCCTGGCCCGGCAGGCCGCCGCTCAGGGCCTGGAGACCGTCATTGTCACCGGCGACAAGGACCTCCTGCAAATGGTGGGGCCGGCCGTGAAGGTCTTCCTGGCCGGCCGCCGTCTCTCCGACGGCACCGTCTACGACGAAGATGCTGTCCGCGCCCGCTACGGCGGCCTCTCCCCGGCCCAACTCCGGGACTATAAGGCTCTGGTGGGCGATAAATCCGATAACATCCCCGGCGTCCACGGCGTCGGCGAGAAGACCGCCACCGAACTCCTCCGCAGGTACGGTTCCCTGGAGGAAATCTACAGCCACCTGGACGAAGTGACCCCGCCCCGCTATCGGGAGACGTTGGAGAAGAACCGGGACGCCGCCTTCCTGAGCCAGCGACTGGCGACCATCCGCACCGACCTGCCCGTCTCCCTGAACCTGGAGGAGTGCACCGTCCGCAACTACGACCGGGCGCGGGTGACCGAACTCTTCCGCCAACTGGAATTCCGCTCCCTCCTGGACCGCCTGCCGGAAGTGCCAGGCACTTCCGAAGTGCCTGGCACATCAGCCCCCTCC
>JAGHZG010000319.1 GCA_017743275.1 Chloroflexota bacterium
AACTGGCGGAGGCGCAGCGCCGGACCGAACAGCGGTTGGAGGAACTGGCGGAGGCGCAGCGCCGGACCGAACAGCGGTTGGAGGAACTGGCGGAGGCACAGCGCCGGACCGAACAGGAGTTAAAGGCTCTCGCCGAGGCCCACTATCGCCTGGAGGAGATCGTCACCCAGTTGATCCGGCGGGTGGACCAGATGAGCCTGCAACTGGGCCAACTCTCCAACCGCCTGGGGCTGGACCTGGAAGTGGACGCGGAGGAGGTTCTGCTGAGTCTCCTGGAGGAGAGGGGAATTCAACCCCTTCGGGAGCCCTTCGCTATAGAGGTGGACGGAGAAATGGACGTGGTCGTTCCGGTGGAATTGCCCACCGGGGAACGCCCATGGATCATCGTGGAGGTAAAAGGGCGCCTCCGTCGGAAGGAACTGGGGGAGTTCTTGCAGCGCCTGCAGCGGCCCTGGTTCCAGGAACGACTCCAAAAAGAGGGCATCCAGAAACCCTACCTGCCCTACGCGTTCGGGCTTCGGGTATACGCCGACGTGGACCGAATGGCTATGGAGGCAGGGGTCGGGATATTGACCTTTCGCGGTGAGCGCGTAGCGCCTCAGTTGTGGGAATAAACCCCATTCCGTTAACCACCCCAAACGTCATTGGTGAGGAAAGATGACCCCCCAAGAGCAATGGCACGAACTCAAAGAGGTGATCCGGCTGGAGAGAGGGCGCGTGCAGGTGCTGGATGAGGCCCGCCTGCGGGGTCCGATGACCGACGCGCTGGTCTATGCGGCAGTCTTCGGTGAGGGAGAGGATCGGGCAGCGGCCCGCGCGCTCCTCTGGGAACTGGGCCAGGCCCTGGGCATCCGCCCGGCCTCCATCCACGACCTCTATATGGCCCGGGGGCGCGGCGAGACGTCCACCCACTGGACCGTCCCGGCGATGAACCTGCGCACCCTCACCTACGACATGGCCCGCGCCGTCTTCCGCGCCGCGCTGGCCCGCAATGTCGGCGCGATGATCTTTGAGATCGCCCGCTCCGAGATCGGTTACACCGACCAGCGCCCCGCCGAGTACGCCACCGTCATCATCGGCGCGGCCATCCGCGAGGGCTACCGGGGCCCCCTCTTCCTCCAGGGCGACCACTTCCAGGTGAGCGCCAAAAAGTACGCCAGCACCCCGGACGCCGAAGTGGGCGCGGTGGAGGACCTGATCCGCGAGGCCATCGCGGCCGGGTTCTTCAACATAGACATAGACACCTCCACCCTGGTGGACCTGAGCCAGCCCACTATCTCCGAACAGCAGCGGACGAATTACGAAGTCTGCGCGCACTTCACTCGTCTTATCCGGAGCCTCCAGCCGGAGGGAGTGACCATCTCTATCGGCGGAGAAATCGGGGAGGTGGGAGGCCATAATACGACCGAGGAGGAACTGCGGGCCTTTATGGACGGCTACAACCGTTCCCTGCCCTCCGGAATGCCCGGCGTCAGCAAACTGAGCATCCAGACCGGGACCTCCCACGGCGGCGTCGTCCTCCCGGACGGCACGCTGGCGCGGGTCAAGATTGACTTTGACACCCTGGAGCGGCTCAGCCGGGTGGCCCGGGAGGAGTACGGCCTGGCGGGCGCAGTCCAGCACGGCGCGTCCACCCTCCCACCGGAAGCGTTCCACAAATTCCCCGAAGTGGGGACGGCGGAAATCCACCTGGCGACCGCGTTCCAGAACCTCCTCTACGACCATCCCCTCTTCCCCGCTGCCCTGCGGGAGGAGATATACGCCTACCTGCGGAAGGAGCACGCCGCCGACTGGAAGGAGGGTAAGACGGAGGAGCAGTTCCTGTACGAAGCCCGCAAAAAGGCCCTGGGGCCCTTCAAGCGGGAACTCTGGAACCTGCCCGAAGAAATCCGGGCAACGATCGGGCAGGAACTGGAGGCCCAGTTTGGCTTCCTTTTTGAACAGTTGGGAGTGACGGATACTGCCGATATGGTGGCCCGTTACGTCCGACCGCCGGAAATTCACAAGACCCCCGCTGACTTCGGGGCCGAGAAGGCCCTTTCCATCAGCGAGGGCCTGGCCGACTGATCCACCTACCAGTTTACCATTTACCAGTCTACCAGCAACTGAGGCAAAGGAGGAGCCATGTTCCACACCATCATCATCGCGGGGCACCTGGGGCGGGATCCGGAAATGCGATACCTGCCCGACGGGCGGCCGGTGACGACCTTCTCTGTGGCTTCCACCCGCCGCTGGACGGGCCAGGATGGCAAGCCCCAGGAGGAGACCATCTGGTTCCGTATCTCTGCCTTTGGCAAACTGGCGGAGACCTGCAATCAATTTCTGGCCAAGGGACGGCCGGTCCTGGTAGAGGGGCGCCTCCGGCCCGACGACCGGGGCAACCCCCGCACCTGGGTTGGTCAGGACGGAATGGTCCACGCCTCCTACGAGGTAACGGCCAACACCGTCCGCTTCCTGGGCCGGCGGGAAGAGGCCGCTGCTCCGGTGGTGGAGGAGATTCCGGAGTACGAGGAACCCACGCCCGAAGAGGAAATCCCCTTCTGATCGGGGCTCCGAGACTCCGAGTTTTACCCGCCAGAGTGGACGGAGGAGGGGTTTGCGGCGGCGGCCGGAGGCCGCCGCCGCAAACCCCCACAGCAAAACCATAAGGAGTGGCTATGAGCACCCGACCCCGTCTCCCTCCCGGACAGGTGCTGACCCAGCGCTTCCCGGTCCTCCACTATGGCCCCGTTCCCCGCTACGAAAACCTGGACAACTGGGACCTGCGCATCTTCGGCGCAGTGGAAAAAGAGGTCCGTCTGACCTACGACCAGTTGACCCGCCTTCCCACCACCCGCATCGTCGCCGACGTCCACTGCGTGACCGGCTGGTCCAAGTTTGATACCGTCTGGGAGGGCGTGCGCTTCCGGGACCTGCTGAACCTCGTCCGGCCACTGCCGGGGGCCGAATACGTCATCATCCACGCCGAGTATGGGTTTACGGCCAACCTGCCCCTCCAGCGCCTCCTGGCGGATAACGTCCTCCTGGCCTGGAAGTACAACGACCAGCCGCTGACCCCGGAGCACGGCTGGCCCCTGCGGCTGGTTGTGCCCGACCTCTACTTCTGGAAGTCGGCCAAGTGGGTGCGGGGGATTGAGTTCTCTTTTGAGGACCGCCCCGGCTTCTGGGAGCAGGCCGGGTATCACAACGAAGGCGACCCCTGGCTGGAGCAACGGTATGCGGAATGAGCGACGGCACCGGGCCTGGTGGGAATTCATC
>JAGHZG010000320.1 GCA_017743275.1 Chloroflexota bacterium
CCCTGTTCCGGTTGCCTCTCCCGAACCAACTCCTTCAACCGGTCCAAATCCGCCATCGCCTGCTCGGGAGCCACTCCGATGGCCCTCAACGACCCATCGCGGTCCTCTTTCGCCAGAGACCGTAACTCTTCCACTAACTGCTCCGTGTTCCGCTGCACGTGACTCTTGCAGACCTGGTGGGACAACCCCAGATCATCCGCCACTTGCTTGAAGGCATCCGCATCATCCGTGACCAGGAGCTCAGCCCCCACCGCCTCTGCCACCGGTTGAAGCCACTCCTTCAGGCTCTGCGCATCCTCCCCTTCCAATCCTTCCACACACACCACCAACCCGCTGACCACATCTACCGCGACCCCAATGGGATACCATTTCCCTTTCACCTTCACGGAGGTCACATCACTCCCCAAAGCCGGGACCCGAACTCCTTCCATTACCCTGTCCCTTCTCAGGCCGGGAACCTTCCGGGCCGCTTCCTGGACCGTGTAATACACCAGGGTCTTGCTCATAAAGAGGCCCAAAGCCTCCAACAGCAGCGAAACGGCCCCATAACTCAGGCTCAGCAGGTAGAGGGCAACCGCCAATCCCTTCACCCGCTGGGAAAAGTGATCCCGGGAGACCCCGGTCGGATAAACCCGAAAGGTGCGGCCGCAGCGGAGACACCGATACCGCCGGGCTGTGACCTCCCGATGCTGGGTGTCCCGCAGCGGTTTGGGGACTTCCTGCACCAAACGGAAGTGTCTCCCCTTACATCCTGGGTAAGGGCAGGACTGGGGGACCTGGAACGCATCTGGCTTCACCGGGGGCAGACGAAAGAGCAGTCGCATCTCTCCTCCTCTCACAAGCACAATTGTCTTCAATTATACCCCGATTTTACCAACAGGTGAACAATCACGAACTCCAAGCACCCCGAGGCGGCCTGGAAGGTGATAGAGTTCATCACCAACGAGGCCAGCCAGACCACCGTCCTGGAGAGCGGCTTCGCCCTCCCGTCCCGCGCCGCGCTCATCAACCACCCCTACTTCCAGTCCCATCCCGAGTCGGCGACCATCTTCCGGGGCGCCAATGGGGCCACGCCCTTTATGTGGGGCCTCTACGGCTCGGACGTGAACGAGAAGATGGGCCAGGCCCTGGAGCGCATCTACCTGAAGGGGCAGGACCCGGAGGCCTCCTTCCGGCAGGCCGCCCAGGAACTGCGGGAGATTCTGGGCAAGTAGCGGGTGCCCCCGATGTGCCCGGCGCCGGAAGGCGCCGGGCACATCTCCCGAAAGGAGGCCTATGTTCTCTCCAGCGATGCGCCGGAAACTCTCCGAATGGCTGACGGCCTATATCTTCCTGGCGCCGTGGTTCTTCATCCTCTTCGTTTTCATTATCTTCTCCATCGGCTGGGCCTTCTACCTGTCGTTCACCGACTACAATCTCTTCAGTCCGCCCAAATGGGTCGGTCTGACCCAGTACATCCGGGTGCTGCGGGACCGGGATTTTCTGCAGTATGCCCTTCCCAACACCCTGAAATACGTCGCCGTGGTGGTTCCGACCCAGACGGTCATCTCCCTCATCATCGCCTTCGCCCTGGACCAGAACATCCGCTTCCGCCGCTTCTTCCGCACCGCCTTCTACGTCCCCTCGGTGACCTCGTCGGTGGTCATCTCGCTGATCTTCATCTGGCTCTTCAGCAAAGTCGGCATCATCAACCAGATTTTCGGCCTTAAGATTGACTGGCTGAACAGCCCCACCTATGCCCTGCCGACGATTATGATGGTGAACATCTGGTCCACCATCGGGACGATGATGCTGATTTTCCTGGCCGCGCTCCAGGACATCCCGGTGGCCCTCTACGAGGCGGCCCAGATAGACGGGGCGAACCAGCTGCAAATTCTCCGCTACGTCACCATCCCTGCGTTGCGGCCGGCCATCTTTTTCGTGGTCACGATGGGCGTCATCGGTTGCTTCCAGGTCTTTGACCAGATTTACGCGATGACGGCCGGGGGGCCGCTGGGCGCGACGACGACCATAGCCTACCTGATCTACAAGTGGGCCTTCGGGAGCACCAACATCCAGATGGGACGGGCCTCCGCCGTCGCCTTCATCCTGTCGCTGATGATCCTGGTCGTCGTCCTGATCCAGCGCCGGATCATTGAACGGGAGGAGTAAGATGACAACGATGGCGCGTGCGCTACCTCGCCGGGACGTTTTCGCCCTCTGGGACCGCCTCAAGATGCCGTTCTTTTACGGCGTGCTGATCCTCTGGAGCATCATCAGCATCTTCCCCTTCTGGATGTCGGTGGTCTATTCGCTGAAGCCGGTGGCGAACTCCTACGACCCACCCTACCTGTGGCCGGTCCCGTTCACGCTGGAGAACTACCGTACGGTCCTGACCCAGTTTGAACTCTTCCCCCGCTGGGTGCTGAACAGCGCGGTGGTGGCCATCACGGTGATGGTCATCCGCACCCTCTTTTGCGCGATGGGCGGATACGCCTTCGCCCGCCTGCGCTTTCCGGGCAAGGACCTGCTCTTCACCCTCACCCTCTTCACCATGATGGTTCCGGGCCAAGTCACCCTCATTCCTCAGTTCCTGATCATCGGCCCCGGAGTGGTCCGGGACCTGACCATCGGCGGAGTGAAGATTCCCACGGGGTTTGGCCTGTTGAACAACCTGGGGGCGCTGATCCTGCCGGGCATCGTGGACGCTTTCGGCCTCTTTATGATGACCCAGTTCTACAAAAGCATCCCCTCGGAACTGGAGGAGGCGGCGCTGGTGGACGGTCTGGGGCGGTTCGGCATCTTCTTCCGCATCGTCCTGCCCATCAGCCAGACTGCGCTCCTGACCCTGGCTCTCTTCACCTTCCAGGGCACCTGGAACGCGTTTATGTGGCCGCTCATCGTCCTGCGCTCGCCGGAGAAGTTCACGCTTCCCATCGGGCTCCAGTGGTTCAAAGGCGAGTACTACACCCTGTATTCCATCGTCCTGGCGGGCTCCATTTTCAACAGTTTGCCCATCATCCTCATTTTCTTCCTCTTCCAGCGCTACTTCATCCGCAGCGTGGCGGTGACGGGGTTAAAGGAAGCATAGAACACCCACCCCGGGGTTTCTCCATTGCCCTCGCGGAGCAGTGAGGGAGGGAAATGGGGGTGGGGCGGCAAAGGCGCCGTCCCACCCTCTTTTATTTACCGGCGCTTGCCAACCCGGGCGTTCTTGGGTATCCTTAGAGCTTGTCTGAAAAGTCCTGGTAGTTGAGCACAATGTGATGAATGAAGC
>JAGHZG010000321.1 GCA_017743275.1 Chloroflexota bacterium
AGGCGACCGCGGATGGCCCCACCCTGACTCTCGCCGCCGCCGACGGGTATCGTCTGGCGGTCCGTCGGGTCCTGCTACCAGAAAGCGAGGCGGCCCGTCCGTTCAGCGTCATCGTCCCGGCCCGCACGATGACGGAGTGGGCCCGCATCTGCGGCGAACTGGTCAAGGGCCGCGACGAACGTCCGCCGGTCCGCATCACCTTCACCCCCGACGGGAACCGCATCCTCTTCCAGGCCCAGACCCCCCCCGATGCCCCGGTCCCGATGGAGGTCGTGCTGGTCTCCCAACTGATCCCCGGCACCTTCCCCGACTACCAGCAATTGATCCCGCGCGACCGGAACACCCGGCTGATCGCGGGGACGGCGGAATTGCTGAAGGCCTGCCAGACGGCCCATATTTTCGCCCGCGAGAACACCAACACCCTGCTCTTCCACATCCATCCGGGCTCCGACCTGGAGCCGGGGCGGCTGGTCGTCTCCGCCACCTCCGCCGAGACTGGCAGCGACGTGACGGAACTGGACGCGGCGATAGAGGGGGCGGCTGTGGAGATCGCCTTCAACGTGAAGTTCATCCTGGACGTGCTGGGCGTGGTCAACTCGCCGCAGGTGATGATGGACATTATCTCCCCCTCCAGTCCAGGCGTCATCCGACCGGTGGGCGGGGACGACTTCACCTACGTGGTGATGCCGATGACGCTGGAACGGTGATGGATCCGATCTATCCAGTCCAAACAGTAGACGAGGCTTACCACGCCTGCCATCCGGACCTGGCGCTGGAGGCGGGGGACCCGCGCTACATACCGCTGACATCTGTGCGGGGCGGTTTTGACCTGCCGGTCACCATCACTAACCATCACTAACAATATCCGCCGCACACCTCGTGGCTACTTCCATCAGCAACTGGTCACAGGCCATCGGGGGTGTGGAAAATCCACCGAACTGAAGCGGCTCCAGGCCCGCCTGCGGGAGACGAAATACTTCGCGGTCTACGTGGATCCCGAAGCCCTCCTGGACCTGGGCGACGTGACGTATCTGGATGTGCTGGTGGCCCTCACGCAGGAACTGGAGCAGGCGCTGAGGGGCGAAAACATTCGGCTTCCTCCCTCCCTGCGGGAGAATCTGGACCAGTGGTTCGCCAACGTGATCCTGACCGAGGAGCAGCGACGGGATGTAGAGCGGGCGCTGGAGGCCGATTTCGGCGTGGGGCCGCAGGTCCCTGCCCTGGCCCGGATGCTGGCGGCCATCACGGGCCAGATTCGCAGCGGCAGTTACCGGCGGGTGGAGATTCGCCGCCAACTGGAGCAGAACCTGCGCGTTTTTGTCCAGCGGCTCAACGAACTGGTGGATGACGCCCGGGTCCGGCTGACCCGCAAGGGGTGGAATGACCTGGTGTTCATCGTGGACGGGCTGGAAAAGATGCACTACGCCCCCCTTCCCGATGGACAGAGCACCCACTCCGCCCTCTTTGTTGCCCATGCCGAACAACTCAAGAGCATCCACAGCCACGTTATCTACACCGTCCCCATTTCCCTGGTCTTCAACGCCAACCTGGGCGATGCTTTTCCGGACCCGACTCTGATCATCCCGATGGTCAAAATCACGGAGCCGGATGGCCGGACCCTCTATGAGCCGGGGCGGAAAGCGCTTTTTCAGGTAGTCGCCCGGCGGGTGGATGTGGCCAAAGTGATGGAATCAGAGGACCTGGTCTGGCGGCTCGTGGAGGCCAGTGGAGGGTCCGTGCGGGACCTGATGCGGCTGATGCGACTGGCCTGCTACGGCGCCACCGACTGCATCCGGGCGACCCACGTGGAAACCGCCATTCGGGAGTTGGGCCGGGAGTACGACCGGCTGATGCAGGACGATGACCTGGACCTGCTCATATTCATCGCACAGGAGCGCCGGGTTCCCGGGAACGAGCGGTCGGCCCGCCTGCTCCACCTGCGGCTGGTTCTGGAGTACCAGGACGACAGCGGACGCTGGGCCAACATCCACCCGGCCCTCCGCCTCTCGCCCCGCCTGAAAGACCGGGTTGGAGCATAGATGGAAGTCGCCGTTCAGCCGATAGAGACGCTGGTCGTTGTGGACGACCGGGAGCGCCTGGCCCATGCTCTCCGGCTGGCGCGGGGATTCGCCCTCTTTTTCGTTCGCTGCAACGTCCCCGCGTATCGGGCTGAACTGGTCGCGCACCTGAAAGCCCAACTGGCGCGTCCGGTAGTGGAGGTGGACCTGGAAGGCGAGCCGGATGTCTATCCGGCCGTGGCCCGTGCGGCCGGGTCCTCCGCTGAGGATGCCGTCCTTTTCGTCTACGGCCTGGAGCATCATTTGCCCTCAGGGGACCCGGAGCGGGCCCAGCAGACCCTGCGGGCACTGAACTGGCGGCGGGCGGCCTACCAGCGGCTGGGGCGGCCTCTGGCTTTCTGGCTGCCCGAGTACGCGCTGGCGATGGTGGCCCGGGAGGCCCCGGACTTCTACGACTGGAACAGCGGCGTTTTTGAGATAGAGGTTCCCCAGCCCCAGCGGGAGGCTCTCCTGGCCGATGCCCTCGCTCTGCCGGACGAGGCGGAGGCATCCCTGCCAGTGGAGGAGAAGCGGGCCCGCCTGCGGTTGCTGGAGGGGCTCTGGGAGGAATACCGCGGGGAGAGCGTGGCCGAGCGGCAGGCCCGGCTGCAGGTGACCCTCAAGATGGCCCGCCTTCATGAGAGCCTGGGGGACTACAGCCAGGCCCGGCGGCTCTACGAGGAGAGCCTGCACATAGAAGAACTGGGCGACCGGGCCGGGGTGGCCCGAGTCCTCCATAACCTGGGCGTGTTGGCACAGCAGCAGGGGGATTACGGCCAGGCCCGGCATCTCTACCAGGAGAGCCTGCGCATCGCCGAAGAACTGGGCGACCGGGCCGGGGTGGCCCAGACCCTCCACGGGTTGGGGAATCTGGCCTACCTGCAGGGGGACTACGGCCAGGCCCGGCAGTTCTACCAGGAGAGCCTGCGCATCGCCGAAGAACTGGGCGACCGGGTCGGGGTGGCCTCACTTCTCCACAACCTGGGCTCGGTGCTGCAGGCCCTGGGCGACTTGGCC
Organism: Chloroflexota bacterium; assembly: GCA_017743275.1. Classification (GTDB taxonomy): domain Bacteria; phylum Chloroflexota; class Anaerolineae; order B4-G1; family DUEL01; genus SpSt-77. The sequence goes on from JAGHZG010000321.1 coordinate 3,075, forward strand.
GGGGCGAAGGCCTGCTACGAGCGCGCACTGGGCATCTGGGAGCGGGCCCTGGGGCCGGAGCATCCCCACGTCGCCATTGCTGTCAACAACCTGGGCTCGGTGCTGCAGGCCCTGGGCGACTTGGCCGGGGCGAAGGCCTGCTACGAGCGCACGTTGCGCATCCTTCGGTCGCGCCT
>JAGHZG010000322.1 GCA_017743275.1 Chloroflexota bacterium
GGTGGGAGAGGGGGGGGGCCAGGGGAGGGGTGAGGGCCCCCGCCGCAGGCGAGCGGGCGAGGGGCACGAAGGATTCAGAGACATCAATGAACCGGAGGGCAGGAGGAGGGGTGAGGGCCAAAAGTTGCCAGGAACAACGCTCTGAAAGGGTACGATTTTTTTGAGACTTGGGCCCGGTACGATTTTCAAGGACTCAACAGGAGGAAACCATGTTCGTCCGCGTCCATCCGCGTTCATCCGCGTCCTATTTCCGATGAAGTCTATTACACCCCCAAGCACGGGAGTTGGCTGAATATGGCGGAAATTGAGCTGAGCGCATTGGTCCGGACATGTTTGAAACGGCGAATTCCAGACAAAGAGACCCTCCGTCGGGAGGTGCAGGCGTGGGCAGACGAGCGGAACCAGAAAGCCGTTCGGGTAGAATGGCACTTCACCACCGCGGATGCCCGCACCAAACTGAAGCGTCTGTATCCAAAGATTCACGATTGACAGAGGAGTAGAGTATCAGCGAAATGAGGAATCTTGTCCACCATGACCACCCGCATCAGGCGCCCCCTGAGTTCTTAAAACGGCTTAAACTGGATAAGTCCTCCTATGATTTTCGCGCAACATTTTGACAGGTCTGGAGAAAGGTGTATAGTTATACAAGTACTGGCGGCCAAGAGAAACCGAACCACTGTCCACTGCTGCAACCCGTAGCATCCATAAAGCCTGTGACTCAGGGAGGCATAAGTATGGACCGCAAGCATCCCTCCTTCAAGGCTGCCTGGCGGCAGCCCCTCTTGAGTCTGGTGGTCTTCCTCACCATCACGGCTATGTTGTTCCCCAACGGGATGTTTCCTCCCTCCCTCACCGCGCGCCCGATGCAGGAGGTCTCACCGCTGGAGCAACCTCCATCTGACCTTCTCTCCCCGCTCTTTCAAAGTCCATTGCCTCTGCCGGAAGTACCGGAAAAGGGAGTAGAGGCACCCCCACCTTCTCTTCCCTTACCCCCAGAGGAGAAAGTTGGGGTCCGATCGGGCCAGGCGATCTCCCTGGCCCAGGGCCGTTTGACCCTGGGGATGCCCCCCGACGCCCCAGTGCGGGCGGTTTCCCTTCGGGTCACCCGCTGGCGTCCCCTGGCTCCCCGCGAGGCGGGGGTGGCTTTTGCCTTTGACCTGACGGCCGCTGACGGGCAGGGCAAGCCCCTGACCCGTTTCTCCACCCCGCTCACCATCACCCTCCAGTTGGGAGACCTGGTGAACTGGTCTTCCCGACCCGACTGGCTGCGGCCCTGGGTGGGGTACTGGGACGAGAAACGGCAGGGGTGGCAGACCATTACCCCCACTCGGGTAGATGAGCAGGCCGGGGTCGTCACCTTCACCACCGATCACCTTTCCATCTTCGGGGCCGGGAGCCAGGGGGTGACCGTCAGTGGCTGGCTGTTGAACTTCAACGATACCCGGACCGACCGCTTCTCCGGCGCGCTGGTGTGGGAGTATCCCTTTGACCTGCCTCCGGGCCCCGGGGGGATCCGGCCGGATGTGCGCCTTTCGTACAACAGCCGTCGGGTAGACGGGGTACTGACCTGGGCCCAATCCGATGGGGTGGGCTGGGGCTGGAGCATTGACACCGCGGAGATCATGTGGCGGAACGTGCGGCGGTGTGACAGCGGACATAGTTTCTGCTGGGATAGCGTTCCCCTGTTCGTTCTCAACGGAGAAGCGTTGAAACTGGTCCCGGAGACCTCTCTGCCAGGGAATATTCAGTATCTTGGGCCAATTACCACCACCTATCGCTTCCGTACCGAAGATGAACGGTTTTTGCGCGTGGAATGGAAACCGGGGAATGAAAACGGATGGTGGGAGGTCACTCTTCGGGACGGTACCCGCTACCTCTTCGGGACGACTGCGGACAGCCGGCAGGTGCTGCGGGGAAACATCGTCTGGACCGGTTCTGGTTGGCTGACCCGTCAGGCCACCGTCCGTTGGCGGTTGAAACAGATCATCTACCCCACCGGGGTTACCGTCACCTATACCTATACGGAACAGACCTATCAGGACCAGTGCAATATCTGGTACAATGAAGGGTTGCTGCCCCGGGATAATCCCTACTATCGTTGCCCCACGGGGGACGACGCCAGTTCGGAGCGGGCCAGTTACCTGAGCCAGATAGAGTATCCGGGAACCCGGGTGCGGCTGGTGTGGGGCCGCCGCTGGAATGGGAACGGCCCCAATGACGGCATCGGGGCCGAGGCGTATCGCTGGGACTTCGCGGACGCCGGGATGCTGGTGATCTTCTGGCAGACGGACGCGTTGCAGAAAGTCGTTCTGGAGCGCCGAAAATCGGACGGCTCCTGGACCGCTGTCCGGGAGTGGCGGTTCACGTACGGGACCTTCGTCCCTCAGGAGAACAAGGTACTCCGGATTCTCACCGGTCTTCAAGAATGGGCCCCTCAGGGTGGGGGCTGGGTCTCGTTGCCAGCCATTACCTTTGGCTATCAAGGGTACTGGAACAAAGGGTGGTGCGGGGATTGCCCATCGGAGTGGGATCGTTCCGTATTTGTTTATCCTCGTCTGGTGCGCATAGATAACGGCTACGGTGGAGTCATCACGGCCGGTTATGAGACCCCCGATGGCGGCTACTGGCAGGGCTGGAACTACCGGGTGGCCTGGCGGCAGGTGACCGATGGCCTGGGGGGCGGCTGGCGGGAGGCCTACAGTTACAGCGGCGATAGCCGGGGGCGGTGCTATCTGCACAACGAAGACCAGGCCGCCTGCAAATGGCCGATTGTGGGCCATTTCCCCGATGGCGGCGGGGGCGTCCCGGTGACCGGCGGCCTCTTCCTGGGCTACCGGGAGGTCACCGTCACCTTCCAGGACCTGAACGGGAACCCCCAGCGGGTGGAGTGGACCCGCTTCGCCCTGCCCGAGGGGCCCACCAACGACCCCTGGCCGGTGCGGGGGAGGCCGCGGGAGCATCAGGTCCGGAACCCCAATGGGCAGGTCCTGCAGACCGTCGCCTCCACCTACGGCATCTCCCCTACCCTGGGCGGGGCGCATTTCGTCTTCCTCCAGCGCCAGGACACCACCACCGATGGGCGCACGGCCCGCACCGAATGGCGCTACGACGCCTACGGGAACGTCAGCGCGCTCTTTGAGCACGGCTTTTTAGACGTCTCCGGGGACGAGCGCGCCACCCACCGGGGGTATGCCCTTCACAAGTGTAGGTTTTTTCGGAGATGATGGTCAGTTTCGCAGGTTGAGAGAGT
>JAGHZG010000323.1 GCA_017743275.1 Chloroflexota bacterium
AAGAGACAGTGACGGTGGTGGGCTCCCGCCGGTTCTGGACGGAATGGGAGGGGGTGGCCGAACCGGGGCCGATTCCCACCCGGGACGGCCGCCCGGTCGCGCTGGCGGAAGGGTGGATTCTGGCACTGGTGACCACCAGCCCGGAGCAGCAGCAACGGGCGATGGCGCTGGCGGCCTGGCTGATGGACCCCGCCTGGTACGGGGCGTGGACCCAGAGCACCGGCTACCTGCCGGTTACCCGGGGCGGCCTGGGGGGGTGGACCGTTTCGGGAGAGCGACGGGAAGTATTGATGGCGGTTCTGGCCGGAGCGCGGCCGACCCTCCCCAAGTCGGTGCGGGAGCGGGTGGGACCGGCCCTGCAGGTGGCCATGGAGGCCGTCCTTCAGGGCCGCCAGAGCCCGGCGGAGGCCGCCGCCCGCGCCGTCCAGTCACTGAGATGATTGGTGTCGGGGCTGGGGGCGGCGGCGAAGCCGCCGCCCCCAGCCCTGCTACATCTCCACCACCAGTTCCTTCGGCAGCGGGGTCAGGTTGTGAACCTGCCCCTCCTCGTCTATCCACACCACATCTTCCAGGCGGACACCGTAGCCTTTTTCGGGGTCATAAAGGCCCGGCTCCACCGTGAAGACGTGGCCCGGCTGAAGGGTGCGGGTGTTGGAGGGGACGTCGGTGAAGACCGGCTCCTCGTGAATGGCCAGCCCCAGCCCGTGCCCGATAAGATGGTTGAAGCCCACCTCGGTCTCCGGATTCTCCGCGATCGTTGGGTAGCCCCGTTCGGCGAAGAAGGCACAGGCCACCTGCTGAAGGCGTCGGGCCTCCACCCCCACCCGGACCTCAGCCATCACCGCGTCCAGACAATCCGCCACGTCCCGATACACCTGTTCCACCTCCGGCGGCGCGTACCCCAGGCAGAAGGTGCGGGTCAGGTCAAAATAATAGCCCCCGGCCCGCCGGGGGAAAATGTCGTAGACGATGGTCTGCCTCAACCGGATGGGGTCATCCGGACGGCCCTGGCTGTGGGGGACCCCGGCATCCCGACCAATGGCGAAGATGAACCCCTCGGGGGATTCCAGCCGCCGCCGGGCCATCCGTTGGTAGACGTAATCTTTAACCCGACCGACCGTCAATGGAGTGCCGTCGTCGGTAACCAGGGTTTCCCCCCGGACCCGGTGGCGGCGCAGAAATTCCAGCGTCTCCTCCACCACTTCACAGGTCAGGCGGGCAACCTCCCGAATCCGGGCCACCTCGTCGGCGTCCTTCGTCGCCCGCGCCACGTCCAGCAGCGCCTCGTCGTACTCGCCCCGCACACGAATCTCCGGCAGCGCTTCCGCCAGGGCGGAGAGGAACAGGTACGCCTGTCCCTGGTCGGCCATGCCGTAGAAGCCCACCTCCCCCCGCACGTCCAGGTCGGCGAAGATGCGGCGGTAGAGTTCCACCGTCGCCTTCAGCCGGTCGCCTGTCTCCCGGAGGATTTCGGTGAAGCGGTAGCGGGCCATGTTGACCAGGGGGAGACCACTGGCAGCGGCCTCATCTCGCTCAATAGGGGAGTGGATGAAGACGGGGACTTCGCCCCGTTTTTTGACCACGATGCCCTGGGTCACCGCCGCTCCGTTGAGGAGATAGACCAGTGACGGGTTCCCGTACGTACGCCCGGAGACCACGAAGGCATCCAGCCCGCGCGCTTCCATCAAAGCGTCCAGGTCGCGTTTCATAGACGTCTCCTTTCAGTGATGACATTATAACCCAGTGATGTACCGCCCTGCAACGTTTGTGAGACGTAACTATTCAGGCCGATTGAAATCGTCCTCCCTGGACGATTCGCGCCATGTGTCGGCCTGCGCCGATACTCTTCATTAGCATCAGGAGTTGGCAATACTACTGCTTCTGAACGTGCCAGGCACTTCTGAAAGTGCCTGGCACGTTCCTATGGGACAACTGCTCGCAGTTGTCCTACACAAGGTGTCTCTTGTCCTATACGCTAAAGAAAGTATAATACGCACAGACAGAAACCCGACGGAGAGGAGATAATGGAAACCTTCGCTATTGTCCGCGAGAAACTGGATCAGGCGGTGGAGGTCCTGCGGGAGAAGGGGGTGGACCTCTGGATCACCTTTGTGCGGGAGACCACCCAGGTCCGGGATCCCTGCCTGGACCTCATCCTGGGGCTGGACCTGACCTGGCAGTCGGCCCTGATGATCAGCCGAACCGGGGAGCGCATTGCGATTGTGGGCCGCTACGACGCCGATAACGTCCGCAACATCGGGGGATACACGACGGTCATTGGGTACGACCAGTCCATCCGCGAGCCTCTCCTGGAGCAGGTCCAGCGCCTGAACCCTCGCCGCATCGGGCTGAACTTCTCCGAAAGCGACCCGGCGGCAGACGGGCTGACCTACGGGATGTTTCGCGTTATCGCAAACATTCTGGGGGGGACGGAGTACTCGGTCCGGTTGACCTCGGCGGAGGAAGTCATTGCGGCCCTGCGCGGGCGCAAGACCGCCACCGAGATTGACCATATCCGCGCTGCCATCGGGGCCACTGAGGGTATCCTGCGGGAGGTGGAGGCCCTGGTCCAGCCCGGGATGACGGAGCGGGAGATCGCGGCCTTCATCCACCAGACGACCCAGAAACGGGGTCTGACGCCGGCCTGGGAGCCCGAATACTGCCCCGTCGTCTGCGCCGGTCCGGAGGGAACCTTTGGCCACCGGATGCCCGGGGACTACCGGACCCAGGTGGGGGCGCTCCTCCAGATAGACTTCGGAGTGCGCCGGGAGGGCTTCGTTTCCGACCTGCAGCGGACTATGTACTTCTGTCGGCCCGGGGAAGAATCGCCGCCCGAGGAGGTGGTGCGGGCATGGCGGGCCGCCCGGGCGGCGCTGGAGGCCGGCCGGGCGGCCCTGCGGCCCGGCGCCCAGGGCTGGCAGGTGGATGCCGCCGCCCGCCAGACGCTGGCGGAGGCCGGCTACGCAGAGTATCTCCACGCCTTTGGCCATCACATTGGCCGCACCGTCCACGATGGTGCCACGGTCCTGGGCCCCCGCTGGGAGCGCTACGGCAAGAGCATTGAGGGGGTCATTGAGGTCGGCAACGTCTTCGCCATTGAGTTGGGGGTCTGGGTCCCCGGTTACGGTTATCTGGGCTGCGAGGAGGACGTGCTGGTCACTCCCGAGGGGGCCGAGTACCTGAGCGAACCGCAGGAAGAAATCTAGTGCATCCGGAAGTGAGCCCGTATTTGCGGCGGGAGGTCTCACCC